>NZ_JAYKZA010000002.1:7500-235000 GCF_047308065.1 Brucella sp. H1_1004 | reverse complement strand
AATGCTGACATGAGTAACGATAAAGGGAGTGAGAGACTCCCTCGCCGAAAGTCCAAGGGTTCCTGCTTAAAGTTAATCTGAGCAGGGTTAGCCGGCCCCTAAGGCGAGGCCGAAAGGCGTAGTCGATGGGAACCACGTTAATATTCGTGGGCCTGCAGGTAGTGACGGATTGCGTGTGTTGTCAGGTCTTATTGGATTGATCTGGCAGCGAAGCGGTTCCAGGAAATAGCTCCTGCATATAGACCGTACCCTAAACCGACACTGGTGGACTGGTAGAGAATACCAAGGCGCTTGAGAGAACTGCGTTGAAGGAACTCGGCAAAATGCACGCGTAACTTCGGAAGAAGCGTGACCCTTCTTTAGGCAACTATTGGAGGGTGGCACAGACCAGGGGGTAGCGACTGTTTACCAAAAACACAGGGCTCTGCGAAGTCGCAAGACGACGTATAGGGTCTGACGCCTGCCCGGTGCTGGAAGGTTAAGAGGAGATGTGCAAGCATTGAATTGAAGCCCCAGTAAACGGCGGCCGTAACTATAACGGTCCTAAGGTAGCGAAATTCCTTGTCGGGTAAGTTCCGACCTGCACGAATGGCGTAACGACTTCCCCGCTGTCTCCAACGCAGACTCAGTGAAATTGAATTCCCCGTGAAGATGCGGGGTTCCTGCGGTTAGACGGAAAGACCCCGTGCACCTTTACTATAGCTTTACACTGGCATTCGTGTCGACATGTGTAGGATAGGTGGTAGACTTTGAAGCCGTGGCGCCAGCCATGGTGGAGTCATCCTTGAAATACCACCCTTATCTATATGGATGTCTAACTGCGGCCCGTTATCCGGGTCCAGGACCGTGTATGGTGGGTAGTTTGACTGGGGCGGTCGCCTCCTAAAGAGTAACGGAGGCGCGCGATGGTAGGCTCAGAACGGTCGGAAATCGTTCGTCGAGTGCAATGGCATAAGCCTGCCTGACTGCAAGACTGACAAGTCGAGCAGAGACGAAAGTCGGTCATAGTGATCCGGTGGTCCCGCGTGGAAGGGCCATCGCTCAACGGATAAAAGGTACGCCGGGGATAACAGGCTGATGACCCCCAAGAGTCCATATCGACGGGGTTGTTTGGCACCTCGATGTCGACTCATCGCATCCTGGGGCTGGAGCAGGTCCCAAGGGTATGGCTGTTCGCCATTTAAAGCGGTACGTGAGTTGGGTTCAGAACGTCGTGAGACAGTTCGGTCCCTATCTGCCGTGGGTGTAGGAATATTGATAGGATCTGTCCCTAGTACGAGAGGACCGGGATGGACGTATCTCTGGTGGACCTGTTGTCGTGCCAACGGCATAGCAGGGTAGCTATATACGGACTAGATAACCGCTGAAGGCATCTAAGCGGGAAACTAACCTAAAAACGAGTATTCCCTATCAGAGCCGTGGAAGACTACCACGTTGATAGGCCGGGTGTGGAAGTGCGGCAACGCATGTAGCTTACCGGTACTAATAGCTCGATCGACTTGATCATTCTCATTTACAATATCCATCGAACAAAGTTCGATGAAAACTTTGCCCCTCACGCCTTATTCACTTCGTGAATGGCTCCGGGAGGGCGCCGGGCAACCGGCGGCACACAGTCGTGTGCTTATTGTTTATCAGCGCTCTATAAACGCGCTGAATTATCTGCACGAAAGACAACAGCTTCTCATATTTGTGTTCTTCGCCGACCTGGTGGTTATGGCGGAGCGGCTGCACCCGATCCCATTCCGAACTCGGCCGTGAAACGCTCCAGCGCCAATGGTACTTTGTCTTAAGACACGGGAGAGTAGGTCGCTGCCAGGTCTGCTAAGCACACAAATAATCAACATCTTCTCAAAAACATACAAAACAGACATTCAACGCAATAAGCGCAAAAAATACCGAATATATGATTATGTGAGAGTGGCTCGGAGCAGCCCGTTCGGTCTAAAATCGATAATCAATCGATTTTTAAACGACCTCACCTCATCAGGCCAATGCCATGAAAAAAGGCGCCTGACTTCGCTCCCGGGCCGCAATGGTTCGTAACTCATAACGCGGGGTGGAGCAGCCCGGTAGCTCGTCAGGCTCATAACCTGAAGGCCGCAGGTTCAAATCCTGCCCCCGCAACCACTGATAACGACAAACCCGTAGCACCCGCTGCGGGTTTTTTGCGTTTCTGATAGCGGGTGATAATCGCTAAAGCTAACACCCCGGCAAATAAATATCCCGATATTGTGATAACATAGAATTTTGTCGTTGGGTGCCCAGCTGATAAAAGCCCGAGAGAAATAATCTCAACGGAGACAGTAATGAAGCTCTATTACAAACCCGGCGCATGTTCATTGGCACCCCACATCGTGCTCAGCGAAGCGGGATTTTCCTATGATCTCGAAGCCGTCGATCTCAAGGAAAAGAACACTGCCAGTGGTGCCGATTACCTGAAAATCAATCCGCGTGGCGCTGTTCCAGCACTTGAAATAGAACCCGGTGTTGTCATCACGCAGAACGCGGCAATCCTTCAGTACATTGGCGATCACTCCGACGTCGCTGCCTTCAAGCCAGCATACGGATCCATCGAACGCGCTCGCCTGCAAGAAGCACTCGGCTTCTGTGGCGATCTGCATGTCGCTTTTAGCGGTTTGTTCGCGCCCAATCTGACGGAAGAAGCAAAGACCACGATGATTGCCTCCATCAATCGTCGCATGGGGCAGCTTGAGGCGATGCTTTCAAGCGATCACGACTTTTTGCTCGGTGCGGATTTTACGCAACCCGACGCCTATGCATCGGTCATCATCGGTTGGGGCCATATGTTGAAGGTCGATCTTACGGCCTATCCTAAGTCTCTTGCTCTGCGCGAACGCGTCATCGCAAGACCGGCAACCCAAAAGGCCCTCAAAGAAGAAGGCCTGATCTAAACACAAAAAGCCCTGTGGCAAACTGTCGCCGGGCTTTTGGTTTCTAGAGCATTTCCAGTTTTCATTGAATCATTGGAAATGCTCTATGTCTCTTTTTTTTAAGCGCATCCCGAAAACCGTTTTATATTTTTCAGGATGCGCTTTAGAGCGACGAACTGAAATGTGCTTGTATACACTTGATGTACGCGACGAAGCCTAAATTCTAACTATTCTCAGGTAGTTGTTGATGGTTTGGTGTCAGGGCGTTCGACGAAGGCGCAGCTTCTGCGGTCTGTGCTATAGCGGCAGCTGTGCTCACCTGCTCAAACTTATCGACGTGCATTGAATGGTTTTTACGCCATCCCCCATGAAGATAGAGAGCGCCTGCCATAAGCATCGTCGAAAGCATAGCAACAGGGAAGCTCAGCCACAGGGCATCCGCTCCCAGCCAGTCTCGCATGCCTACGGCAACACCAAGTCGTACCGGGTACATTGAAACAAACAGAATGATTAGCGGCCAGATAACTTGCCCATTCGCCCGTACGGTACCAAACAGAACCATGGAAACGCCAAAGGCGATAAAGCCCCAGGTTGCGATCTTGCCAATGTGCTGACCGATTGGAATAGCTGGGCTTTCAGAACCCAGGAATATTTGCATGGCCTGCTTGTCGGCAATGAGCAGCAAAGCAACCAGAATACCGGTCATCAGAATGGCGTAAAAGACGCCAATCCGCGTGATGCTGGTGACGCGATCCCATTTGCCAGCGCCTATGTTCTGAGCAGCCATCGCACTCACCGCTGCGCCAAGCGCCATGGCTGGCATCTGAACATAGGTCCATAATTGTTGTGTTGCGCCAAAGGCTGCGGTCGTATTGACGCCTTCCTGATTGACCAGTCGCATCATTGTCAGCATGGCACTCGACACTACGATCATCTGGATACCTATCGGAAGCCCTTTGCTGAAAATCAGCTTCAAGACCTTGAGGTCAGGCACAAGAAGCCAAAGTTCCTGTCCTTTGAGGCGCAAAGGCAAATCCTTGCGATAGACATAGATGAGCATGGCCGCGAGACTGATATAGTTGGCTACGGCTGTGGCGAGTGCCGAGCCCGATATGCCGAGCGGGGGAATTGGGCCGATCCCGAGAATGAGCAGTGGGTTAAGTGCAATATCGAGGAGCACGGCGAGACCCATAAAAATCAACGGGGTCATGGAATCACCGCTGCCGCGTAGCGCCATCATTAGGATGGTTTGCATGAGAATGGCAGGCATCGCGACGAAGGTAACTTGCAGGAAGGCGCGCGCCAGTGGTTCAATCGTTTCCGGAGTGCCGAGCAGTCCCAAGACATGCGGTGCGAGGAACCAGCCAACCACAGCCACGATAATGCTGACGGGAATGAAAGCTCCAAGTGTCGTGCCTGTGATGGCACGAGCTGTTTCGATATCCCGCCGCCCAAAAGACTGGCCGATCAGGATCGTCGAGGCCATGCCGAAGCCGAAGACAAAGGCGGTGAGCAGAAACATTACCAGATTGCCGTTTGTTGTCGCTGCAAGAGCGTCTGTCCCCAGCAACTGACCGATCCAGATTGCATCGATGGAGCCGTTCGCCGATTGCAGGATTGATGAACCGAGCGTCGGTAGAGCGAAAAGCAACAGTGCCTGATTGATGGGCGCGGTTGTCAGATCAATGGCTTTTTTCATCCGGTCTCAATCTTAGTGTGCGAGCTACATTTGGTTGTGAACATACTTCATTCGGATGGTTTTCACAGTCCGACTTTTAACGCAGTAACGTTTGAAGCAGTTGCACAGCCGTTAGAGAAAATTCGCTTTGATAGAGTGAATCATTTTGCCCTTCTTTAATCTTCGGCACTTGTCAGACCCACTAAATCTGGCTAGATCAAAAATGTAATGTTATTACGTTGCATTGCGCGCGGAGATAAATGGCTTCGCACCTGAAAACAGGAGTTTCACAGTGCTAAAGACGCTTTCACAAATCGCTGTAGCTGGCCTTCTTTCTGGTATCATCATGACGGGGCAGACAATGGCGCATGATACTGCCAAGGAAGAAAGATCTGACGGATATTCACATCGTCATTCTCATAGCCACGACAATGATATTGCTCAGGGTTTTTTCAAGAATAGTCAGATCAAAGACCGTACTCTTTCTGATTGGGAAGGAGACTGGCAGTCTGTTTACCCCTATCTGAAGGACGGGACACTAGAGCCGGTTTTGGCGCATAAGGCAAAACACGGTGACAAAACGGCTGAGCAATATCATGCTTATTACGACACGGGGTATAAGACAGATACTGATCGCATCGTGATTACAGGTGACAAGGTCACTTTTCATGAAAACGGCAAGGCTGCTACGGGAGACTATGCCAGCGATGGTTATGAGATCCTTTACTATGACAAGGGCAAGCGCGGCGTGCGTTATATTTTTAAAAAGACGTCCGGCGATCAGTCTGCGCCGCAGTTTATTCAGTTCAGTGATCACGGCATCGCACCCGAGAAGGCAGGCCATTATCATCTTTATTGGGGTAATGACCGCGCGGCTCTGCTGAAAGAACTCACCAATTGGCCGACTTACTATCCGTCATCATTATCCGGCAAAGAAATCGTTGAGGAAATGATCGCGCACTAACATGCAATAGCTGTCTGCGCATTGGTTTATGTTTTTTTTAAAAACGGCCAATGCGTGGATAGCTCTCAGACGGGCTTTCAAAAAAGATCAGCGCGGCTCGATCTTTGCTTTGACAAAAACATCATAGCGGGTGCTTTTGCCGAGTATCTGATGCGACGGTTTTCGTATTCCGGCCATAGGCTCCGCACGCAGAGGCCATTTAAGCACAACGCGATTTTGCGCATGTTCCAGTGCGACCTGCATCAGCTTTTCCGAATCCGGATCGGTGCCGACGATCTCGCGGATCTGGCGCATTTCTTTTTTGACAAGTGCTGAATTTCCGCGTGGCGGATGCATTGGATCAACGAGAACGACCTGCGGTTTTAATTCTGGCAAAAGCTGACTGGAATCTCCATACAGTAAAGTCATCCGCGCGACGGTTTCGGCATATTGCCCACCCTCTGCAGCGGCCTTAGCCAGAGCATCGGCAAGAAGGGCATGCATGCGTTCTGAACGCTCAATCAACGTGACCTTTGCGCCAAGCGAAGCGAGCAGAAAAGCATCGCGTCCAAGGCCGGCTGTTGCATCCACAATCTCGGGCGTAACCCCTTTTGTGAGGCCTGCGGCTTTGGCCAGAGCCTGACCACGACCTTCGCCAGAGCGAAACCGGTGGCCGACTGCACCGCCAACAAAATCAACGACAAGCTCGGATGCTTCTGCTTTTTGGGACATGACTATTCTCAGAAGGGGCAGGGGGCGGAGAAGCGTACATCGTTGCCGTCGGGATGTGTGAAGCCAATGTCCTGCGCATGCAACATCAGGCGGTCTGCCGAGGCAAGTGCCGGGCCTTCGGCATAAAACGCGTCACCGAGAATGACATGCCCAATTGCCTTCATGTGAACGCGGAGCTGATGGGTTCGCCCGGTCAATGGAAACAGTTGCAGCCGGGTGGTATTTTCGCCCCGCTCTAAAACCTCCCAGCGCGTTTGTGCAGGTTTGCCATTTTCTGGGTCAACACGATGGCGAGGTTTGTTATCGGGATCAATCGCAAGGGGAAGGTCGATGAAACCTTCATTCTTGTCCACTTTTCCCCATACCTCGGCAATATAGCGCTTCTGCGTTGTCCGCGCTTCAAACTGTGCCGCAATGGTTGCATGCGCTTTGCGGTTCAGTGAGATCAGCACGAGACCAGATGTATCCTTGTCGAGGCGATTGATCATCAGCGCTTTTGGAAACTGTTTCTGAACACGGGTGGCGAGGCTGTCGAACAAAGCAGGGTGCCGTCCGGGAACCGACAACAGACCGCTTGGTTTATCCAGTACAAGCATGTCCGCATCGTGATAGATGATCGAGATGTGCGGCTCAAGCGGCGGATTATAAATCGGAATGTCAGACGATGTTAAATTCATATCTTTCATCTAGCATAGTTTGACTCTTCCGGAGAAGTGGCGTGCGCTTTAAAGCTTTTTGCGTCCGCCTCACTTCTCCACATTTCTTGCGTAAATGGATCGAGACTATTTATGGCATCAAAGACCACGCTCAATGCGAAAAATCTTGAAGCGCTCGGCGCAGAGCGTCTGGCCGAACTGCTTATTGAAATCAGCACAGGCAATGCGAACCATAAACGCCGCCTTCGTATGGAGCTTGCTGGAAATTCCAGTGGTTCGGAATTAGCGCATGAGGTGCGCAAACGCCTCAATAGTATTTCGCGCGCCCAAAGCTGGATTGGGTGGCGGAAGATCAAGTCCTTTAAGACCGATCTGGAAAGCCAGCGTAAGATGATCGTGGAGAAAATTGCGCCTGTCGATCCAGATGAAGCTTATGAACTTATCTGGCAGTTCCTGTCGCTTGCGGATTCCGTGTTTGAACGATCGGATGATGGTAATGGCACAATTATCAGCAGCTTTCATGCCGCAAATGAGGATGCTGCACTCATAGCAAAGCAGGCGAAAATCTCATCTGACAGGTTGGCTGAGAAAGTCTTCAATGCCTTACAGGATAACAGCCACGGCCAATATAATAATCTGATTGTTGCCATGGTCCCCGCACTTGGGGAGTTGGGTTTGCGAAAGTTGCAGCATTGCTTTGAAGACTGGTTAGCTGACAGCCGTGATAGCAGGCAGTCGAACAGCAGATCGTTCACTGCCAGACCAGCACTTCAGCAGATAGCGGATGCCCTTGGAGACGTTGATCTTTATATCGCGCAACATCCGCTTAATACACATGTCATTCCGCGCGTCTCAACGGAAATAGCCCGCAGGCTGCTTGATGTTGATCGTGCGCAAGAAGCTTTGACAGTGCTGGACAAGGCCAAGTTTGAGGGGCGGCGGGATATTTCGACTGATTGGCAGGCGATACGGGCCAAAGCGCTCGAAGTGCTTGGCCGCCGCGATGAAGCGCAGCAGTTTCGCTGGCAGAGCTTTGAGCAATCGCTCAACGAAGAGCTATTGCGAGAATTTGTGCGCCGGTTGCCGGATTTCGATGATATGGAAGCGGAAGAGAAGGCCTTCACTTTTGTGGCCGATTACCCGGATGCGAACCGTGCGCTGCAATTCTTTCTGCGCTATCCGTCTCTCAGCGATGCTGCGAAGCTTGTTCTAAAACGCAGTTTGGAGTTGGGCGGTGATCAGTATGAATTTATGTCACAAGCGGCAGAAAAACTCGCAGATAAATATCCTCTTGCAGCAATGCTCGTTCTTCGGAACATGATCGATTTCACACTCGGACATAGCCGCTCAGGTCGATATAAATATGCGGCGCAGCATCTACTTGAATGTAAGATGCTGCATCGTAATATTGTCGACTACGGAATATTAGTTAATCACGATATATATGTAGCAAACCTTCGCAGACAGCATGGAAAAAAGCGCGCCTTTTGGGACCTGATAGATTGATCCTTATTCTCGCAGAAAACATCGATGCCCATCATGGATAATGCAGTGGTCGAGCAACTGGAAAAAGAGGTCGCTCGCTTGCGGCTAGAATTGGCTGACAAAGAAAAACTCATTAATGAGCAGGCGCAGGCACTTCTGCACTTTAAGAAAATCTATGGCCAGTCTTCAATCGTCGCACAGATTGGCATTTGGGAATGCACTTTGCCCGATGAGGAATTAACCTGGTCAGACTATGTGTATGATATTTTTGAGTTGCCCCGCGGTTCTTCCCTTACACGCGCGCATACGCTGGCTTGTTATACTGAGGCTTCCCGGCAAGAGCTGCAAAAGCGGCGGTCAGACGCAATTGCCAGTCGCAGTGGTTTTACGTTCGAAGCCGAAATAACGACGTTTCAGGGCAATAAACGCTGGATACGTATCACTGCGTCGGTTGACTGTCAGGACGATGTGCCAGTTCGCATTTTTGGTATGAAGCAGGACATTACTGATCAGAAAGCTCGTTTTGATCGAATTATGTATCTTGCTGAATATGATCAAATGACTGGTCTGGCCAATAAAAGCCAGTTCCATATGAAGTTATCTTCTGCGCTCGAAGATGTCGTGATCGACAATGAACCTGATTACCTTTTACTCATTGATCTTGATGGCTTCAAAAGAATAAATGACGAATTCGGCCATCTTGCGGGTGATGAATGTATCCGAGAAATCGGCAACCGCCTCAGCAAGACTGATCTTTCGGGCGGCAACATTTTCAGAATTGGTGGTGATGAGTTTGCAATCATCACATCCCATATTTGTAAGCCGGAACAAGTCAATCAGTTGGCCAAAACCATTATCGAAAGTGCGTGTGATCCCATTTCCTATAATGGTATCAATTTAAAGCTCGGCGCATCAATTGGGATTGCGCCTATATCAGGCAGATCAGCGCCTGACGTTTTTTCCAATGCCGATGCGGCTTTGTATGCGGCGAAAGCTTATGGAAAAGGTGTGTTTCGCTTCCATCAGGGATAATATCGACTAAATCAACGTTCAGTCTTTCTATTTTTTGATGCTGTATTAGTTTTAGGCTTGGGTACTCAGAAACTGGTTATATTAGATCGATAGGGAGATAGCTGATGGCAAAAGTGAATGTCGCTGTTCTGGTTGGAAGTCTGAGAAAAGAGTCGTTCAATCGTAAGGTGGCAGTGGGTTTGAATGCGGTAACGCCGGATGACATGGCCCTGACGCTTGTTGAAATTGGCGATTTGCCGCTCTACAACCCTGATCTCGATACGGATACGCCGCCCGAAGCATGGACGCGGTTTCGCTCGGAACTGGCGAAAGCCAATGCTGTTTTATTCGTAACACCTGAATATAATCGGTCTGTTCCGGCTGCGCTTAAAAATGCCCTTGATGTAGGGTCACGCCCTTATGGCGAGAGCGTGTGGAGCGGAAAGCCAGCAGCAATTATCAGTGGCTCGCCGGGCAATATTTCAGCGTTTGGTGCCAATCATCACTTGCGTCAGTCGCTCGTTTTTTTGGATATGCCGACTTTGCAGCAGCCAGAAGCTTATCTCGCGCATGTTGATAAAATGCTGGATGAAAGCGGGAAACTGGTGCCTGATACGGCAAAGTTCCTCGGTGATTTCCTCAAGGCATTCGATCAGTTTTCTCAGAAGAATATCTGATAGAGCTATTTAAAATGATGTAAAGATCGCCGCGCATCCAGTGACTGGTTGCGCGGCGATTTAGTTTTGAAAATTATTGATTGCTTGAGCTGATCCTGCGTTTTAGATCGCAGCGATAGCACATGCTTCATCAAACTGGCCGTCGGTGCACCAGCGACACCCACTGCTCCCATCGTTACATCGCTGACCTTCACCGGAACACAGTCAGCCAGAACGAGGAAGCGATCAATGAATGCGAGTTCGCCTGCTGCAGGGTTCTTGGAGATGTTTTCGGCCAGTGCCTGGTTAACATATGCGGGACGATGAAATGTAAGCCTTCTGCCGTACGGCTTTTGGAGTGCATAAGCTAGTATTGTCGGCATGCAACAGGGCACGAAGGACACCCGCGCGACCAACAACAGCTGTTGAAACATTATAACCCTCAGCGAAACACGCTGCGACTGCTTCGCGTACAATCGTATTGGCCAATTCCACTGACATATTCTTTTCTTCAAGGATCTGTGCGGATGAAGCCGAGGTCTAAGGCGGCGGCCGTGGCCGTTTCAAGTGTGTTTAACGCACCTTTTTTCAGAGTAGCGCACAAAGACCAAAATACTCTTTTTGCATCATAGGCTTTGGTAAGCATCGTTAAATATTCTTCAGTATGACGCGGATATCACTATCAATTGTAATCAGTCGTAATTATTATTTGCTGAGGTGATCCTTGAAATGGTGGGGCAGTAAATGGAGCAGACAGCAGCTAACGATAGCGTTGCAGCGGATATTTTCCGGCTTAAACCTGCCAAATGGAATTCTTGGCGTGCAATTCGCGCTGCTTTTTGCATCGGTTTTCCATTCGCTGTAGGAATCATCTTTGACGATATAATGACGGGTATGTGGGTTGCTATGGGTTGCCTTATGATGGTAACCGGCGAAGGATCTGGCAGCTACAATTCGATTTACAGGAAGATGCTGATTTCAGCGCCCATGGGTGCTGCGGGTTATCTCTTTGGTTATCTCGGCTCTTTGCCATGGGGCGCAGTCGTAGTTTCTATGATGGTTGCTGGCTTTGGGGCCGCTTTTCTAAGCAGCAAAAGCAGTGCACTGTCCATCGGTACATTGCAAACTTTGCTTTTGGCCTCAATCGCGCTGGGTGTTCCTGCAATAACCCCTTTTTGGCAACCTGCCCTTCTATATTTGGTTGGAGCTCTTTTTTACGCAGCAGTTCTTAGCGTGGAGGTTCTGTTGAGAGGCTGGCATTCCGAAGATAGTTCGTCAGAAACTACCAACGTAAAGCAGCCCGCTCAAAATCTAGCTAAAACCGAGCATTTAGCTATTGCAGCTGCGATTGCGTTTTCGGTCTGTCTTGGTGTTTCGTATTGTGCGCATTGGTTTGATCGCGACGCACATTGGTTTTGGATACCCTTAACCGTTGGTTTGGTGATGAAACCCGATTTTGGATCAATACGAGATCGTGCGATTCAGCGCGTGATCGGGACAATCGCAGGCGTTGGAATCGGTGCTGTAGTTTTGGTAACTTTACCAAAGGGTGCTCTGTTTGTTGCAATAATGGCGATTTTGGCGGGGCTTCTCCCTTGGGCAATGCAGCGTTCGTATGTTTTGCAGGCCGTTTTTCTTACACCTTTGATTTTGATGCTGGTTGATGTCATTATTCCGGGGACCGCAAATATCGATTACGGAGTCCAGCGCTTGATCGATACAGCGATAGGAGGCGCGATCGTTATTATCATAGGATATTTGCCACTTCGATATTTCTACAATAGTTCTTACTGAGCAGTGGTTATATCGTCTGCGGGCATTGAATTAGGCAAAGAGCCATCCTGAACTCTTATAAACAATTCTATTTCAGTGTTTTTGTTGGGCGTAGCCATGGAATGGGTGTTTATTGGCATCCATAGCATGCCCAAAGCCGGCGAAAAGGGCGTCTCTTGACTCATCGCGACAGTCATTTGATATAGATGCAAACTTATCCGAGTAATGACTAATAAAGCTCTGCGACTAAATCGAGAACGCGACTATCAGTTCCACCTATCGTTTCAATATCATACGCCGATTGTTGAAGCGCATTCTTCACGTGTAGCAGTACGCGTTGATTACCCTCAACATCCATGTCCTAAAGTCTCCCAAAATCACCATTCACCTCCTTCTTCCCGTCTAATTTCCCCTCTTTTCGACTTTCTTTTTTCATTTATCGAAGTTCGTGAAACTTTGAGCGACAAGTGTTCGCGCTGTTGATTGCCGCTGAGAAGAGAAGTGGCTCGGGAAATCTGCACAGCTAGGATAAGTGGAAATTCTGCCTGACTTCGGCTTAGATGCCGGGAACAGGAGATACCATGACGAGACGACCACGCCGAAACCATAGCCCAGCTTTTAAGGCAAAAGTTGCGCTGGCTGCGATTAGAGGCGAGCAGACGCTAGTGGAATTATCCCAGCATTTTGACGTGCACGCGAACCAGATAAAGCAATGGCAAGATCAGCTTCTTGAGGGGGCCATTGGTGTTTTCGGCGACGAGACCAAGGCGGAATCAGCAGAGCCAACCGTCGACGTTAAAACGCTGCATGCCAAGATCGGTGAGCTAACTCTGGAGAACGATTTTTTAGCCGGAGCGCTCAGCAAGGCGGGATTGCTGGGCGGAAGGAAATGATCGACCGCGCTCACAAGCTTTCGGTCGCACGACAGGCAAAGCTCCTCGGGTTCAGCCGTAGCAGTGTCTACTATTCACCGCGCCCTGTATCGGATGGCGATCTGGCACTGATGCGCCGGATCGATGAATTGCATCTGGAATACCCATTCGCGGGAAGTCGGATGTTGCAGGGGCTTTTGAAAGGAGAAGGGCTTGAAGTTGGGCGGCTGCATGTCGCTACGCTGATGAAGAAGATGAGCATCGAGGCGATTTACCGTCGCCCAAACACCTCGAAGCCAGCGCCAGGGCATAAAATCTATCCCTATCTCCTGCGCAAGCTGGCGGTCACCAGACCCAATCAGGTGTGGGCAATGGACATAACGTATATTCCGATGGCACGTGGCTCTGTCTATCTGTGCGCTGTCGTCGACTGGTTCAGCCGCCGGGTTCTATCATGGCGACTGTCGATCACAATGGAGGCGGACTTCTGCATCGAAGCGGTTGAGGAAGCTCTGGTCAGCTATGGAAAGCCTGAAATATTCAACACGGATCAAGGATCACAGTTCACGTCCATCGACTTCACTAACTTGCTGAAAAAGGCAGAGATCGCCATCTCGATGGATGGCAAGGGTTCGTGGCGAGACAATGTCTTTGTCGAGCGGCTCTGGCGATCAATCAAATACGAAGAGGTTTATCTTCACGCCTACAAAACCGTGTCCGAGGCCCGAACTGGCATCGGCAGATATCTAAATTTCTACAACAGCCGACGGCCACATTCATCGCTTGACCGACAGACACCGGATCAGGTGTACTTCAACGCGCTGACACCAATGATCGTGGCAGCATAATCGAGGCGGTAATCCACTTAGCAAAACGCCCGAAACTGTTCAGACAAACCGAACCACTTCTGTAATCAATAGAATTTTAGTGAAAGACCGTACGGCTAAAGGCTTGCAATGGCGGAGAGGGTGGGAGAAGTTTCCACTTTTGCCTACTCTCAGGATATCAATAGGTTGCGACAATGCCCTCCTTGGCGTCACGATATTAATGTACCACATTACTGTACCAATGCACGATTAATTGCTGGATTTGCGAGAAATTCCATTCGTATTGGAAGAGGTAGATAAACGGACAGTAGAATTATCGCCGCTACTGCCTTGCACGCAACATCGGACATTCATGCGAGTTATCCCTTTGCTTA
This sequence comes from Brucella sp. H1_1004, assembly GCF_047308065.1. Taxonomy (NCBI): domain Bacteria; kingdom Pseudomonadati; phylum Pseudomonadota; class Alphaproteobacteria; order Hyphomicrobiales; family Brucellaceae; genus Brucella; species Brucella sp. H1_1004. The sequence continues at coordinate 221,099 of NZ_JAYKZA010000002.1, read as the reverse complement.
GAAGCGGACATCCCTCTCCACGGCTCTTTATTGCACTCACCCCCGGGCCCTGTGGCCCGACGGTCGAGCAGAACCGTCACTCATCGGCTACTGGCAAACGAGGTAAACCAAGTTCTTTTAGAAAAGTGTTATACTTCGCTGTTGCCTGACGGACCTGCTTCTCGATCTTAACCAACTCTCTCTGCGTTTCATCCAGATCGATTTCAGCCTCAGCCACAGCAGTGCTGATGTAGCGCGAGATGTTGAGGTTGAAGCCTTCCTCAGCGATGCGCTCCATACTCACGCGCTTGGAGTAGCGGTCCTCTTCTTTGCGGAACTGGTACGTTTCGATGATCTTCTGAATGTCATTCGGTTTGCCATCTAACCCCTCACGCAGTCGGTTCTGTCGCTTGCCTTTTTCATAATGATCGGCCGCGTTGATGAAGAGAACGTCATCCGGCTTCTTGCACTTCTTCAGCACAAGGATACAGACTGGGATGCCGGTTGAATAGAACAGGTTTGCGGGCAGGCCGATAACTGTGTCGATGTGACCATCCTTCAGCAGCTTCGTACGGATGCGCTCTTCTGACCCACCCCGGAAAAGGACGCCGTGCGGCAGGATGATGGCCATCACGCCCTCATCCTTCAAATAGTGGAAGCCGTGCAGTAGGAACGCAAAGTCTGCGGCGGATTTGGGCGCCAGCCCATGGTTCTTGAACCGCACGTCGTCGCCCATCGCTTCAGCCGGCTCCCAACGAAGACTGAAGGGTGGGTTGGCCACGATCGCATCAAACGAGGGTTTCTTGGCAGGGTTCAGCTCTCGAAGGATGTCCCAGTCATTGTTCAGCGTGTCGCCATGGTAGATTTCGAACTCCGTGTCTTTCACGCCGTGCAGCAGCATGTTCATGCGAGCGAGGTTATATGTGGTGATGTTCTTTTCTTGCCCGTAGATTTTTCCTATGCCATGCGGTCCCATACGCTTTCGCACATTCAGCAACAGCGAGCCGGAGCCGCATGCAAAATCGAGCACGCTGGCGAGGCGCTCTTTCTTTCCGGTTGCGGGTTCTTGGCTGTCCAACGTTACGATTGCGGAAAGGATGTCAGACACCTGCTGTGGGGTATAGAACTCGCCTGCCTTCTTTCCAGAGCCAGCGGCAAACTGGCCGATCAGGTATTCGTAAGCATCGCCCAGCGCGTCGACATTGGATGAAAAATCGGCGAGCCCATTAGCGATCTCAGTAATGATCGCGCAGAGCTTCGCATTGCGGTCAGCATAGGTCCGGCCAAGCTTTTCAGAGCCAAGATTGATTTCGGAAAAAAGCCCACTGAACGTGCTCTGGAAAGACTCGTTCTCGATATATTTAAAGCCTGCCTGCAGTGTGTTCAGAAGGTCGTCGCTCTGCGTGCGCGCCATGTGGGCGATGCTGGCCCAGAGGTGTTCCGGTTTGATGACGTAATGCGCCTTAATGCGCATCTGCTTTTCAAAGGCCGAAACATCGTCGGGGTTTTGCGCGTACCACACGGAAAGGGGCGAGCGCCCGCCATTGCCAATCGTGTTGGGATCAGGGTAATCGCGTCCAAGCTCCTTCTTGGCGGCCACCTCGTAATTGTCCGAGAGATAACGCAAGAATAAGAAGGACAGCATATAATCGCGAAAATCGTCCGCGTTCATCGCTCCGCGCAGCGTGTCGGCGATGTTCCAGAGCGTCTTGCCCAATTGCTTTTGGATTTGATCGTTCATTGTGCTGGGGCTTCCACGGGCTTTGGCGCATGAAGGACGAAATTGTACTTGTCCTTCAAGCCAAGGAAAACTCTGTCAAACAGTTCTCGCGTATCATCCTCTAGTAGATCGCCTTCGAAGTAATACACCTTCTTATGTGAAAGCGTGTTGATGACGCGCGCGACGTCCTCAGGATCAGTAATGCCAATTTCTTTAAGCACATAGCCAAACTGGCCAACCCCAAGAAAGGACGCTACGTTCTCCAGCACCTGCCGCAGTAGCGCAAAGTGAAACGCCCTAACCTCATTCGCTAACGACGCTTGCTCAAGTAGTTGCAGAAGGCGCAAGTGATAAAGCAACACGTTGTTGTTCGGGCTCTCTAGTGAAAGCTTACCATTCTTGGCGCTGAGAATGCCGACCTTTGCCTGCTTCTTGAATTTGTCGGCCTTCTCACCCTTCTTCAGCCAATCGGCCAGTATCGCGAAAAATCCTAAATGGTGCGTGGTGATGATGATCTTGCGCTTCTCGAAGTGTTCCTCGATCAAATCGAACAGCGTCGAGGCCGTGATGAAGATGTTATGGTCATCCAGACTTGAAACAGGATCATCGATGAAGAAGTGGGAAGCCTGCTGGTCTGCCCATCCATCAACCTCAAAAAGCGCGAGGAAGAAGCACCAGACGAAAATTCTCTCTTCCCCGCGTGATATCTTGAATGCAACCTTTGAGATATTGTTAGGGTCATCCGGGTCCGCCTCCTCTTGAAAGAACGATACCGCCTGAATGCCGTCTTCGGGATCGTCATAGGGAATGAACTCGAAGCGATAGGCTGGTTTGAAGCGGTTCAGCTTGTCGCGCACGTTATCTTCGGTCAGCGCGCTGTGGAACTTGTTCAGGCTGCACTTGCGGATATCCAGCTTAATGGGCGTTCCGTCGTTCTCGGGGTCATTTTGCCAGATGAAAAGATCCTCACTATAGGCATTGTAGTACACACCTGAATGCGAGCCTTCATCGTCCTTGGTCTCATCCTTGTAGGCGACGGAAAGACGGGTCTTGCCGGTTGCGTTGAAGGCATAGACTAGGACGATCTTTTCCTTTGCGTCGCGGAGGTCGGTGGCAATCTCAGAATGGTTCACGATTGGGGCTCTTCAATGGATGGGAAAAGTTGCTGCATGAGGCCATTCTTGTGGGTCCCGAGCGTGTCGAGCTTTCGTGTCTCGGCGACGATCAGGTCGTCGAGGTAGGTGAGGCCGTCGGCGATGCGTTGTTGTTCGACTGAGTCGCTCGGGTATGAAAACGCGAGCCCCTTGATTAGGCCTTGGCTAAGGTTTTCTTGCCCACCACTGTTGCTAATCCCACGCAACTCCTCGTAACGACTAGCCAAGTTTAGAAACACAAAATTTGGGTTGATGCCCTTTCTTGGTAGAATGGCAGCACACGCTTGATTGGTTGCGGCCTTTACTCCCAACATCGCTACTTGGCCACGCGTTTTTCCTTGGCCATACATCGCCAACAGAATGGTCTTCTCAGGGAAAATTTTCGCCGATGATTTCTTTAACCCAACCTCGCTAATGAATTCGGTAGCCTCAGAAATAACGTTAAAGTTGACGAGTGAAGTGGTAATCCAAGGAATACCACCGTTCCAGTACTCTTCTTTGCTGCGTTCGGGAGTACCTCCCGACGTGATGTCGAAGAGGTTCCCCAAGGTATCCTCAATCCACTCCCCCGTCCCCTCGAACTCGCGGAAGCGGAGGCGGGGTTGGTTTTCGCCTTCCTGTGGGAAAAGTTGTTTCATTAGACCCTTCTTATGTGCCCTAAGCGCCTCCAACTTCCGTGCCTGCGAGGCAATCAGGACGTCCGCTGAGTCGAGACAGTCGGCAATCTTTTGCTGTTCGGGTAGGGTCGGTTTCAGCAGTTGCAGTTCGGAAAACTGCTTGTAGCTGATCATTTTCCCGTCGCGCAGACCTTCAAGGTTCCGAGTCAGCTGTTGGATGAAATCATGTGACTTGAAATGCTGCCGGTAGAACGTGTCAGACAGTCGCCCACGCTTACGGAGTATCACATAGGCTGGGCTACAGACTCCGTGATAGTTAGAAAACTCGATGCCGCCCTGAAAGGAGCGCAAACTGATAATGAAATCACCGGGACGGACTTCCTTGTAGGTCTCAAGGCTTCTGTCGGTCACCGAAACATGATAATCGATCATATGCCTTGGGATCGCGCCATGTTCCTGCGTGATGGCAAGGATCGGAAGGCCCGGGGGCGTTTCACGGTTGCTGACTTGCTTGAATAGTTCGTCGCCCGGCGCGGTATCCCAAACGCCAGTTTCCTGAAACTCCGGAAACCGCAGCTTGGGCACTAAAGCAGCCCCACTGTCTGCCTTGGAAGCAGATTTACCGTTATTGCTCATAAGCGCTAAGCCCCGAAATCTCACGCCCACCGGCGCGCTTGAGCAGCAACGGCATCAGGTTAGCCATCAGGTCCAGTTCCTTCACCCGGCGCATCTTCCAGTTCAGGCCAAGGGGTTCCATCAGATCGGTCAGCGCCTCTCCGTCAAAGATCATGCGTTGCAGGATGGTGTCGACAAAGCTTTGCAGCGCTTCGGTGGCCAGCCCGTGCTTGCCCGCAATCTGCGCCAGTTCCACGGCGTTCTTTTCCGCCTTGAAGCGGCTATAGCCCTCCCGAATAGCCTTTTCGCTGAGCCCTTCACCCGCTTTGAGGGTATTGATGTAGGCCGCGATATCCACCCGCTCGTCCATGAACTTGGCGTCAGACTGGATAAGGCCGATCAGCTCCTCACGGCTCATCTTCTGCTTGCCGGGCATCGCCTCTGAATAGCGAGCGATCAGGCCCATGATGTAGTCATAGTCGATGACGGCGGACGCGAAGAGGACGAATTCGAAATCCAGTTGGTCGGTTTCCTGCGAAGGCTTTTCCGTACCCTTGCCCTGCTGCGCTCGCAGGCGCTGGGCGGTTTCCAGATAAGCGCCGCGGAAGCCAAGCAGGTTGTCGCGCGGCAAAACCTGTTCGATGGTCTTACGGTTTTCGTCGGTCAGGTCCGTGTATTGGTCAAGTTGGGTCTTGAGCCGCTGGACCTCTTTGAAGTGCTCAATGAATGCCGCACGAGCCGCGTCGCCCTTGAGGTTAGGCACGGCTTCCGGGGCGTAGTTAAGGCCCTGTGATTTCATGAAGGTATCGAGATCCTGGACCGCGGCCTCCAGTTTCTGAATTACCAATGGAGCCTTGTCGACTAGCCAGATTTCCCGGGCCTTTTCGGCGGCGGTCTCGCCCGAGAAAAGCGCGATGGCTGCATCGACCGCGCCTTGCTGCTGGCGGAAGTCTAGGATGTTACCGTAGGGCTTGGTGGCGTTCAGCACCCTGTTCGTGCGCGAGAAGGCCTGGATCAGCCCATGATGCTTCAAGTTCTTATCCACATAGAGGGTGTTCAAAAACTTGGAGTCAAATCCGGTCAGTAACATGTCGACGACAATCGTGATGTCGATCTTGCGGTGCGGCTGGTTGGGGTAAGCCTTCTTAAGGTCGGCATCAGGCCATTGCTGATCTTTAATACGCTTCTGCACGTCCTGATAATAGAGGTCGAATTCGCCGATCTTGTGATTGGTGCCGTACTGGACGTTGTAGTCGGCGAGGATGACCTTCAAGGCTTCTTTCTTCTTTTCCGGCTCGACCTTGTTGTCTTCTCTCTCGTGTTCAAGGTCCTCCGAGAGCTGTTCGATGTCCTTCTTCGCCTCTGGGGTTTCCGCCAGTTGGGCAGGCGGGGAAAAGACGCAGGCGATATTCAGAGGTCGGAAGTTAGGATCAACGGCAAGTTTTTCTGTCTGCATCGTCTTGAAGAGGTCGTAATACTCAATGGCGTCATTGATCGATGATGTGGCAAGTAGGGCGTTGAACCGACGCTGCCCAGTGGCTTGGTCGTGCTTGGCTAGGATTGCCTCGATCACTGCCTTTTTGGCCAGAGGTTTGCCGGGCTTGGGAAGAGTTTTGCCCTGCGGCTTGAAATAGTCGACGTGGAACCTGAGGACGTTTCCGTCCTCGATAGCGTGGGTGATCGTGTAGGTGTGAAGGCACTGCTGGAAGAGGTCTTCCGTCGTCATCATGCTACCTTGGGTATCTTCGATCTTCTCGCGGTTTGAGTTTTTGTCGAAGATAGGCGTGCCGGTGAAACCGAAGAGCTGGGCGCGTGGAAAGAAATCCTTAATGGCCTTGTGGTTTTCGCCGAACTGCGACCGGTGACATTCGTCGAAGATGAAGGCGATGCGCTTATCGCGCAGGGGTTCCAGCTGTTCCTTGAAGCTTTTCTTGCCGTCCTTCTTTTGCTGCTTATTGCGTTTGCTGTTTTCGTCCAGCGCGAGGCCGAGCTTTTGGATCGTGCAGACGATGACCTTGTCGGCGTAGTCGTCCGAAAGCAGACGGCGAACAAGGGATGCGGTGTTGGTATTTTCCTCGACGCAGCCATCCTGAAACTTGTTGAATTCCTCGCGCGTCTGCCGATCGAGATCCTTCCGGTCCACGACGAAAAGGCACTTCTCAATGTCGGGATTGTCCTTCAAGAGCGTTGACGCCTTGAAGGAGGTGAGCGTCTTACCACTGCCCGTCGTGTGCCAAATGTAGCCGTTGCCGCAGTCTTGGGCGATGGAGTCGACAATCGCCTTCACCGCGTAAACCTGATATGGTCGCATCATAAGTAGTTTCTGCTCGCTCGCGACCAGAACCATGTACCGGCTGATCGTCTGGCCGAGTGTGCACTTGACAAGGAATGTATCGGCGAAGCTGTCGAGATGGACAATCTTCTTGTTGTCTACGTCCGCAAACTCATAGACCGGGAGAAATCGCTCTTCGGCATTGAAGGCGAAATGGCGCGCATTGTTGTTCGCGAAGTAAAAGGTTCGATCGCGGTTGCTAACGATGAAGAGCTGAAGGAAGCATAAAATGGTCTTTGTATAGCCGTTCCCGGGGTCGTTCTTGTAATCGACGATCTGCTCCATGGCACGACGAGGGCTTATGCCGAGGGTCTTCAGCTCGACCTGAACTACCGGGACGCCATTGATCAGGAGAATGACGTCATAGCGGTGGTGACTGTTGTCCGTGTTGATACGAAGCTGGTTGATCACCTCGAAGGAATTCTTGCACCAGTCCTTGATGTTCACAAGCGTGTAATTCAGCGGGGTGCCGTCATCGCGGGTGAAGCTGTTGCGCTCGCGCAAGATCTGAGATGCCTTGAAGACATCGGGATTGACGATCTCGTCCAAGAGGCGGCTAAATTCGGCTTCTGTGAGTTTAACGCGGTTGAGCGCTTCGAACTTCTCACGAAAGTTCTGTTCAAGCGTAACGCGGTCCCGAATGTCCGGACGATGTTCGTATTTGAGGTCATGCAGCTTGGCGACAAGTGACTCTTCAAGGCCTCTTTCAAGTGTGTGCATGTTAAGACGATTACCCCGCAGACTATCCAAGCGTGCATGCCCCTTTCGAGGATTCGAATTGTATAGCTGTCTATTCATAAAAAGGGGAGCCCACGGTAGACGTAATCTTCAATTTGATGGGGCAATCAAACCGCTTGGCCCGAAATGGACCTCCATCAAAGGCATTCTGTCAAATGCTGACAGTCCGCTCACGGCCCAATAGCTGTTGTACTCGGACGGCAGGCGCATAATTAGGTGATGCACTGCCGAGAGATACCTTTCGAGATCACACATGTGTTTAAAACCCAGGAGCATTTAACTATTACCAACATGAACGAGGCGCTCAAATAGTAAAACACGGGTGCTCCTTGTAGGTCTTGATAATAGATAGTTATCCAAGTTGGAAAACTCCCCTTTAGCGATTTCTTACCCCTCTCGTGTTAATCGATGCACCTGTGAAAGCATAGATACAGCAGTTTAGACAAACTGAGGGGCCGGGGGACGCATGGCTAAGATCACGGCAGATCGTTATGAGCCGTCATATGATGAACTTGAACAGCTCTTCGTTAATAACGAAGCACTTCTGTCAATTGAAAAGCATCTGAACAAGTTTAATCCGATCAAGGTGATGAAGATGCAAGGGATGGAAATTCGCCATTCCGCTATCCTTGCTTGGCTATTAGACCCTAAAGAAACCCATGGGCTTGCGGACAGCTTTCTTAAGGCGTTTCTGGCTGAAGCACTTCGGGGTAATGGGCTTAGCAAAAAGCCCAACGCGTTGCAGATATCACAAGCTGATCTTCGCAATGCAGAGGTGCGCAGTGAGTGGAAGAATATCGATATCTTCATTTTATCACCGGAGAACCGGTGGGCCTTCATTATCGAGAATAAGGTTTACAGCAGTCAGCGTAAAAGCCAATTAAGCGACTATCGGCAGCGCATTGAGGAGCTTTACCGTATTCAAGCGACAGACATTGAAAGACCGCTTGATATTATCGGGATATTTCTGACGCTTAATGATGAAATCCCTGAAGATGGCGAATATGTGCCTATTCGCTATGGCGCAGTGTGCAACTTTATAAGGTTATATCTTAATCACGAAGCCTACTTGCTTCAACCAGAAGTCACTACGTTTTTGACCCACTATATGCACGTGCTGGAGGAATTAATGGGCAATAGTAGCGAACGCACAGAGATGGAAGCTCTTGCCCGGAAGATGTATCGGGAGCACAAAAAAGTCCTGGACTTCATTCTTGAACATGGTGCCGGATCGGATTTCGCGTTGGCGGCCCATCGGATTTTTGGAGACAACCCAAATCATGGAGATGAATTTAACATCCGGGACCGCAAATTCACCTACACGGGTCTGAACGCACGGACTTTTAGTTTTGTTCCAGCGAGTTGGCTTGCCGGCATTGGCGGTTTTAGTAAGAACTGGAAAGGCTGTGAAAAATGGTGGGCTGGATTGCCATTCATTTGTTGGATGGAGATCGTGACTCACGCCGATGGAAAGCAGGGTCATTTGAAAATCGTTGCAGAAATTGGACCACTTGAGGACTACGAGTTCAGAAAGCGCCTTATTGAAGGCATCGAAGACCTTTCAGCTGAACACAATCTGAGTATAGGCTTTCAAAGCGGCGCGAAGCAGAAAGGGACGATGTATTCACGCTTTTTACGACGTAACACTGAAAAGCTTGATGACGTCCAAAACAGCGAAGAGATTTTTCGTAAGATTGAAATTCTTATCCATCGGTTTAATGACGCGTTCGATAGGATTGGAGTTATTTTACCCGAACTCTGCAAGGACGAAACCTTGGTCATTCAAGAGGCCAAATGATGATGCCTCCGTGCCAATTTTAGATTGGCGCGGCTTCTAAAAACAATCACTCGCAAAGCTTCAGTCCACGGCTGATCCAGTCCTGTGGAACGGGCGCTTTGTAAGTCCCGTCCTCGTTAGTAGCGATAAATGGTCGGGGGTCAGGATAGCCACCGATGCTTAGAGCTGGGCCGTTCAATCCATACGCAGGGCCATCGGGCTTATACTGAATGATGACCATGGGACGCCCCGTAGGATCATGGCGGAGGCACTTTATCGTCGCTTCGTTGAACCGGAAATAAGGCCAAGCTGATCCATACTCACTGGCTGTTACATGAATGCTGTTTGCATCATTGGACTGTGTGGTTCGCGTATAGCCGCCGGGAGTTCTTGCGGGTAACAACTGAGCCACTGTGCTAAATGCCGCTATCCCTGCGAAGCCACAAAGCCAAAGCGTCGCAATCTTCTGATAACTCCAGCGGGGAGACATTTTTGGCTTCTCATTCGTGTTCATAGTTGGACTCTCTTTAAGCTGGATCAGCCCGTTACATCATGAATGCGGTTCTGTTTGAGTAACAATCGATGCTTGCAACCCGGACAGGTGATTGCCCCCGGTGGGTTTGCTATGATTTTCACAAGTGTATCGCAGTGCGGACACGTTCCCTGCCGGTAAAAATTTGGAACGCCTTTAAAGGTGAGAAAAAGCATAAGGACATTCGCGCCAAGAAATATCGCAAGGCCCAAGTAGATCAGAGGTCCGAGTGCCGCAGTGACTATAAGTATGACGATGCTTGCCAGATAAGGCATACATCCAGCGCTGCCACGCCCGCCCGAGACGCCAATGGTTCCACTGCTGGGAAACTTATTGGGTTGGCCGCCATCTGCTACTTCATCGCTTGTCTCGACGCATGCAAACTCTTGAGCAGCACTGACATCATTTTCTCGTTCGGCCATGTCAATCATCCATTCCTTATTACGTTCAGGGCTTAACCTTGATCATCCTGATCGTACCGGGGGCTTGCGGTCTTTCGACCTCTTTAAAGCCGTAGTTCGGAGCGATGATGAGCGTGTTGGGCGCGATGAAGCCAAAACATGCGTCGAGCGGATGCGTGTCGGTGGCATTAATTGTCACAAGGCCACAATAAAGCGTCCGACCCTTCGCATCGCGGCGGTCACCAATAAACTTGCGGCCTGCTGAAAAGACATACTGGTTCCACGCATGGTCGCGCACAACGGTAGCGCGGGTGAACTCAATCGCATCATACCCCGCTGACGTGGGCTGGATTGGATTGATCGATACGCAGGCTGATAAGGACAGAGCCGCCACTGCCATCGACAGACCGTGCATTGCTTTTCTGGCACCGCCAGCTGCTGCTGCGGTTTTGCTGAAACTAGTTTCTTGTCTCATGGAATGCCCCACATAATGCCCGAAATTGACCGGCCCCGACTCATCGCTATGAGTTCCAGTCTCGATAAATCCGTAACTCATTTGCGGTAAGTTGCAAGTGTTTTACCGATTTCATCAAATTTGCAATTAATGTCACTGCTTCAAGCGTGGCCGCATGCCTACACCCTTGGGAATGGAGTGTGGCGCATGGATCATCTGAGAAAGAGGTTTGGCCGTTTGCTGGCCGTTCATCGGCGTAGCGCGGGGTTGACTCAAAGTCAGCTTGCCGAGCGTGCCGAAATCAGTGTCGATATGGTCACGAAGATTGAGACCGGCACTTCGGGTGCTCGTTTTCCGGTAATCGAGAAACTCGCTCGCGCATTGAATACCGACCCGGCGGAATTCTTCACACCAGACCTACCCACGAAAGGGCGGACCAATCCCGTCTTGATGGAAATGAAAGTGCTGTTGGCCGGACTAGATGAGAAAGACCTGCTTTGGGTGAAGTCGATCATCGACGCCGCGCTCAATCAGAAGAAATAGCTAGCGCAGCTCGTTTTTCTATAACAGCCGATATATTGCAGCATCCGTGAATAGGTCCGTGTCGCGGATATAGCGCGACAAGCTGCTTTCAGTGTGATGCCCTGTTGTTTGTCTGATTTTGTATGTTGAGGCCCCCGCCTGTGCTGCCGATGTCGCGAAGCCTGCGCGAAGGGAATGGCCTGAGAATGGCTTCGGGTCATATCCCGCATCTGCAATCCGTGTCTTGACAACAAGGCTGACTGCTTCTCCTGAGGCGCGCCGATTGAGCATATGACCGTGCTTGTTGACGCAGACGAAAACGGGGCCGGATGATCTGCCGATCAAGTCTAGCCAAGCTTTCAAGGCCGTCACGGGGCAGTGTCGTGTTCTGCCCAAGGGTACGGCAATCATGCGGCCATGTCCTTCCTGATCCGTTTTTGATCGACGTAGGTTTACCATCATGCCTCGGGGTATGAATTCGATATCATCTACATCAAGCGAAGCCAGCTCTGATCGGCGCATAGCTGTCGCAAAGCCCAACAACAATAGAGCACGATCCCGGACATCTTTCGGGCGCTGGTCACCTAGCTTATCAAGCATGGCAAAAAGATCATCACGCAGAATAGCCGCTGCCTGTCGCTGCTTGGTTCCAAATGATCGACGGATACCGCGCATGGTCGACCTGACAAGTTCAGCTTTACAAGGATCATCATAACCCCGTGTACGATGTGCCTTTGCCAACGATGCCAATCTTCGCTCGATAGTAGCGACCGCGAAATGCCCCGCCATATCTGCAATATAAGTTGCTAAGCCAGAAGGTGGAGCCGGGATAGTGCGTCCAGTAGCTTCAAAATGCGCTAAATCTGCCCGGTAGCTTCGTTTTGTATTCTCGGAAAGGGAATGTGAGAGGAGATCGAGAACAGCCTCTGGCGGCTGAAAACTATGCTCGTCTGATTTGCAATTAATTGCAATCCAATTACGGAAATCAACAGATTTGCAATTAATGTCAAACTTATCGCTTTGCGAAGTGGCTTCCGTATCATGCATCGATACGCGCTCCTTTGCTGCTTCTGCGCTGTAAGCACTGAGCACGAAGGTCATTCAAATGTTCGATATTGGCGCTAACAGCTTCACCAAGCTCTTCAATGCCCTCAATCGGGAAACCGACATGAAGAAAGTCGGCTTCACGTCCAAGACGTTCAAGTTCTACTGATCCCTGCCATATGAAATGGGGACGCACTGGAATGGCATCGACATAGAAAGCCGCCATTGCCGCGGCATCACGAGCGCGAAAATCAGGTGTCCATTTGCTTAGCACATTGGCGACTTGCGCATTCTCAGCCGCCAGCCGACCGATTGCAGCTTTACCTGCGTATGTGTGCTTATCGTAAGCGTAAGCTGGTACGCCGCGAATTGCTGGCGATGGCGGAGCAGTAAAGTCCTTAACTCGTGGAGCGGATGAATTGCCGGGTGAATACGCTGCCGCCCACAACACGGGTAGCATGATCGATATGGGGTGGCGGGTTCGCTCACATGCATAAGAAACGTCAGATAGAAACTCTTCTGGCACCCCCGCATGCGCGAAGCCCGACAGCAATGCTGGCAGGTTGCCGGTTCCGACCCTGCTTTCACCAGACCAGTTCAAACCTGAAGCAAACCATGCTGCAATGGCGCGAGTTACAATCGGCTGGGACGGATCAACAGAAAGCGCGATACGTTCTTCTATCGTCTGCCTACCGACCAGACAGTGTTGCTGCTCGAAGCCCGTATGTGAATAGGTTGCTGAGACGAGGTAATCAGAGCAGCGGCATTTGGGGGCAAGGGCGAGCGTTTCGATCAAACGGGCCAGTGTCCCGATCACATCGCCTTTCGGCTGCCCACGGGTCATTTTGGCGATTTGAATAGCTAGTGAGAGTGCTGAGGGTGATGCGATGCCAATATCCTCCACCGTGATCAGCAACAAGCGAGACCAGATTGCCGCTCCGCGCAACTGATGTAGTCGCAAACCAGCCGAAACTGCTAACTCGACGTCGCTACGGCGTATGGCCTTTTGTAACAAGCTGGAACAGACCCACGGATCAAGCCCACTAACAACATCCCATGCGCTCTCGCTGTAAATTCTGGCTTCCGCAGCATGGGGGCTGTGTACGTTTATTGTCATCACGAATTTCCTTGAGTTTAGGTTCAAGGAAAACGTTAGCTTTGAGCGTGCTAAAGCCAATGAATATTACGGTTTTTTGAGAAGAAAGACGAAATGGACAAACGTTCAAAATGCCATGTGTTCCATTAAGACTTCTGTGTCTCAAAGAATGTCCAAATCTAAGCTCGGGACACTTGTCTGTATTGATGCAAGCGGTGTTAAGCCAACGACCAAAGGTATACGTAACCCGATCTGTTCACTAACCCTTTTCGCTCCTTGTTAAAGGCAAACCCACGTCTGGTTAGGCCTCTGATCGCTCGAATTACATCGTGGTTTTCAAACTCTCCCTCACGACCGCATGATCGCTCTGCGAGCTCGCTTGTCGTCAAACTTGAATTCTGTTGCAGCGCTTCAAGGACTAGCCGCTGGATACGCCCCTGAGGTTTTGCCATGACTTCAATTTCAGTTTTCTTTGACATTGTTCCGCACCCTCACTGTTTGCCAAATCAACCCAACACTGCGACGGGGATCATTCGCCGTAAGATACAATTCCGGAGCAGTCTTTTCTGAAAACTGCCCCGTCTTAAAAGCATCCGAATGAGTCGCTGTCATCAAGTGGTATGGCTGGTGGTGCAGACTATGAGCTGGGAAGCCTTATGCGCTTGCGGCTCAGTCTCCCGGCAACTTCCCGGTGAACTTCATGCCCTCAAGGACATTTTCCCAATTTGACCAGATCGCTTCAGGATCCCACCAAGGAGCAGCACTCTGTTTTATATGCTTGCGGAAGTCAGCTCTTTTTTCGTCAGATAGCAACGCCAACGCATTGCCTAACTGCCTGATCTGCACGCTATCGCAAAACATTTGCCACTGCCCCTTCTGGGGAAGGCTTTTGGCACTAGGAGGTGGCGTGCTCGGTAGATTTTCCAACAATGTTAATTTGGCAAACGGGTTCTCTAGTTTGATGAGCTCTGCAACGTTCAACGGTGGCAGTTTAGATAACCGCCTTTCAACTCGCACTCCCTGCTTGCCTTCATCCGATTGCTTCTTTGCCTTCCGTTTAGCGCCACGATCATAAACGATCGTCTGATTACCAGCTTTCTTTCCGAAGACGATCGTTTGCAAACTGCCGCCCATGCTCCAAGTCCGAGAACTGATCGCCTGATGTGAAAGAAGGAGGAAGTTTTCCATCGACACGTCGGGAATATCTATGCTGACATCAATACGCGTGACTTTGCCGTGCTTACGCACATATCCCCAGCCGCCATCAATTAAACCGCCGAGAACGATGTTCAGTTCATCCATGCCATCGGCCCCAAGATCGACAGGAACGAATTCCAGTCTGAACCGTTCAATAAGCTTTTGTTCTTTAACGTAACGGAACTGTATCAGGGGATAGTGTTTGAGCTGAGTAGCCGTCTGGAGCACGATCCGCTTGGCGAACTGATACACGCCTTTTGGTTTCGGTCCGTCGGAAAAATAGAGCTTCTGATCAAGATCGGTGATTAACTCTTGATACATCGCGTGGCCCCGTTCTTTGTCAGGAGTCACGACAATGCTTATCTTATCAATAAATGGTATGGGATATTTTAGGCTGTTTATACCAGTAGTAGCTGCCTGTTGATGAATATTGATTTCAGGCTTTTCCGGGTGGGTTTCTGTCTTGTTAGAACCCGTGCCCGTCTTTTTTTTGGGAATGATTATCGCCACGTCAACCGTTGCCCACCTAAAGTTTGCCTTAGCCTAAATTGGCTTATTGTAAGAAATCGCCAACTCACATTTCGCTGGAACAGTTAGATCAATTACTTAACAACATCTGATCGATGGTGCCATAACTAACCTTACATATTCCCTCATGAACGCGCTTTAGGCGTGCCTTCGTCCCATATCGTAGGTGGCTGTCGGTTTTCGCAGCGTTGTCGGTGTGCCCTGTTAGCTGTCGACTAACGTCCTCTGCAACTTCAGCCTCTCTCATCGCGTCGGCAAAATTATGTCGGAAGCTGTGAAATGAATTTTTCTTAGTTTTTATCTTTATTATCCCGGTGTAACGGCTCCAGAATTTTGAAAAATTAGCGGAATAATAGTTGTCAGCACTCGGCTTTATGTCGTCGAATATGCGTTTCCGCTTATTTTTGCGTCTCTCAGCTACGTAGGATAATAGCCCTAGAGAAATGAGAATAGGGTGGACCGGTACACGCCTTATTGAAGGAAGCGTTTTGACAGTTTTATCGTCATCTTCATCCAAACATACATCAAAATAGGCAATGCCCTCCTCGGATTTAAAATCGTCTACCCGAAGCTGGACTATTTCACCAAGTCGCATGCCTGAGTAAAGTCCGACCAATGGTATCCAGTATTTGTCATCATAGATCATAAGGGTGCCGGGCAAATTTCTCCGTCCCGGAGATTTACATCCAGCATAAAGCGGAGAATTCAAAATATTGAGCAACTCTTCATCTGTATAAGGGAGCCTCTCTTCGATTGCTGTTTCTTTAGGCGCACCCATCATTTTAATTTTTGCGCCTGGAACGTCGCTAATGAGTTCTTCGTCTTTCGCCCAGTTAAAAAATGAACGGATCATAGTGAAATATTTATCGGTAGTTTTAAAAGAGAGGGTAGCGCTATTCTGATTGTCTTTAATAACTTCTTCGAGCGATTTGCCATTTGAGCTTCTAGCCTTGAAGGCGTTTGCAGGCATGCGCATCAAGGTATCTCGTACCTTGCGCATGTCCTCCGTCTTAATTGTCGCCATTAAAGCGTTTTCGCCTATTATATCCCGCATTAGATATAAACAGCGTTTTTGGTCTGCTTTCGTCTTCCTAGCCCAAACACTAGCTTTCAAATCCATGTATTTATCAATCGCTGAGCCAAGATTGTTTGCGAATGCACTCTGACTATCACTCCACTCTGGTAAAGCGTTTGGTTGTATATTTTTGAATACAGCATCGTCAGGCGCACCGTTGTATGATGAACCCGACAAGTGTTGTACCAAATATTCATTTTGTAAGATCATAGCTCTTGCGACGAGCTGTTTTGTATACGTCAGTGCATCGTCAACGAGGTTGTCGCCGCCAACCTTTCCCAGTATCTCTTTTGCATCAATTTCGACAATCTGATCATATTTGCGTTTTGCAAGCATCGTACGCAACACAGCGATGCGTTCGACGGACCCCTGTATTTCGAATTCAAGATCAATATTATTATCACTCGGAAGATCAATGCTTAATTCTAGCGCTTTGTTCAGACGTTCTTGAAAATAGGCTTGAGCGACGAGATGAATGCGATCAAGCGGTATCTGCGCCATGTTTTTTTCCCCAAAGAACCAATCGAATGCGTTACATAATGATCTGCACCGAATATTCGCTATCATGCGATCCGTAGTTTGCAAGGAGAACTTGAGTTCAGTGCGCAAGAAAGCTAATCGCCACTTGATCGGGATAGCGGCGCGAAAATAGAAGGTATCGTTTCGCTTCTGGAGCCGATGCGAATTTTTACGAGTCATAGAACCCCACTGTACCAGTAGAATGTACCAGTGCCGTGGACGACAAAATCAACCAATGATATTCTTTAGTATTTTCAGTGTGTTAACTGAAAGATGGCGGAGAGGGTGGGATTCGAACCCACGGTGGAGTTACCCCCACGCCGCATTTCGAGTGCGGTACTTTCGACCACTCAGCCACCTCTCCGCATGGTGCACTACGGTAGAACGATTTATAAAAACCGTGCCGTTGGTAAGCATCTAAAGCGAATGCTAAGTGTGTAGCGGCTCAATAACGGGCCAAATGCAATTAGACAAGACCTAATTTGCATAAGAGTGCGAAAATTCTTGACTTTTCCGCTGTCTCACACCTATAAGCACCAGACTTTAAGCGCAGATCTATCCGCGCCTATTGTTTTGATTGGAGATTTTCGGTTTACCGGGCTCTGATCTGGAGGCTGAAAAGCTTTCAAAATCAACCGACTGATAAAAAGACGGCCCGTGCCCAGGGCGCTCGCGTTCAAAGGGCATGAGAGCTGGACCGAACGACCCGAAAGGAAAACAAATGTTCGCAGTCATTAAGACTGGTGGCAAGCAGTACCGCGTTGCCGCAAACGACCTGATCAAGGTTGAAAAGGTTGCTGGTGAAGCCGGCGACATCGTAGAATTTGCAGAAGTTCTGATGGTTGGTTCGACCATTGGCGCGCCAGTTGTTGCAGGCGCTCTCGTAACGGCAGAAGTCGTTGAACAGGGCCGTGCACGCAAGGTTATCGCGTTTAAGAAGCGTCGTCGTCAGAACTCGAAGCGCACCCGCGGTCATCGTCAGGAACTGACGACAATCCGCATCTCGGAGATCCTCACCGACGGCGCGAAGCCTTCCAAGAAGGCCGCTGAGAAGAAGGCTCCAAAGGCAGACGCCGCTGAAGGCGAAGTCGCAAAGCCAAAGAAGGCAGCGCCTAAGAAGGCTGCAGCCAAGGCCGATTCGGCTGAGTAAGTAGAAGAGATTAAAGGAGAAATCCAATGGCACACAAAAAAGCTGGTGGTTCGTCGCGTAACGGTCGCGATTCAGAGTCGAAGCGCCTTGGCGTGAAGAAGTTCGGTGGCGAAGCTGTCGTTTCGGGCAACATCATCGTGCGCCAGCGCGGCACCAAGTGGCATCCGGGCGCCAATGTTGGCCTCGGTAAAGACCATACCATTTTTGCTACCACCAATGGTTCCGTTGCTTTCCGCACGAAAGCCAACGGTCGTACTTACGTGTCGGTCACCCCGATCGCGGAAGCAGCAGAGTAAGCCGGACCTCTATAAAGTACCGGCGTCCCATGGACCCGGTACATATGGCGACCTGCCAGAAGATCAAAGGGAAGATGGGACAACCATCTTCCCTTTTTTTCGTCTGGAGGACAGAACAATGGTCGTCGAAGTTTTAGAAGAAGATTATTACGAGAGCTGTAGTGAGCGGGAGGCCAGCTATGCTGATCTCTCGCCGGGATTAGCAGATCAGTTGAATTGCCCCGTTCTTGTGACTGACAGGCTGGTTCTGCGCCCGCCGCATGTCGAAGACGTGGATGCAATTTCCTATCTTGCCAATAATGCCCGCGTCTCCACTATGCTCGCCCGTATGCCTCATCCATACACTCGCGAAAATGCCGTGGACTTTGTCGAGCGCGTGCGAAAAGGCGAGATGGGAAATTGCATTTACGCAATTACCCAAGCTGAAACCGGTATTTTTATGGGCTGTTGTGGCATCCATCCGCACAGCCACAGCGAAGGTCTGGAGATTGGCTATTGGCTGGGCGAGCCCTATTGGGGGCATGGTTTTGCTACGGAAGCTGCCCACGCATTGATTGATCTGGCCTTTCGCGCCACGCCAATCGAGCGGTTGCATGTTTCCTGCCACGCCAGCAATGGCGGTTCGCGCAAGGTGATCCATAAGTGCGGTTTTCAGTTCAGCAGTATGGGTATGGCGGATTCACTTGCTGCCGGAAATGTTCCCGTCGAGCGCTATGTTCTCGATCGGCGGACATGGATCGGCCTGAGAAGCTGGCAGTCATAATCATAATGAATGGCCCTGCGTTTAGAGCGCATCCCGAAAAGTGTGAAACGGTTTTCGGATAAGATACGCGTTAAAATAAATAGTTAGAGCGCAGGGCCGATAATCATCGGGGAATATAATGAACGATATTTACGCAATCACCCGCCAAAGGGTTGAGGTTCGGGCACTGGATAAGGGCGACTTGCACCGGTTTCGTGCGATACGCCTTTCGGCTTTGCAGCTTGCGCCGCAAGCCTTTGGTTCGACCTTTGAAGAAGAAAACGCTTATTCCGAGAGCGTGTTCGCACGTCGTCTAGAGCAGATAAATGGTAACGTCATTTTTGGTGCGTTTGATGGTGAGAACCTGATGGGCATCGCCGGCATGTTTCGGCATGAGCGCAAGTCGGAGCGGCATCGTGGCACTTTGGTGAGTGTCTATGTTGCGCCCGAAGCGCGTGGACTGCATCTTGGCAAGGCACTTGTTCAGCGTGTTATCGAACATGCAGCAAAGCATGTGGTGATATTGGATGCGAAGGTTTTGGCAACAAATGAGCCCGCCAAGCGCATTTATGACGAACTCGGCTTCAGATCCTATGGTGTTGAGTTAAAGTCACTCTACGTGCAAGGGCAGTATCTGGATCAGGAACTGCTTTACATCGATTTCAGTGATCCAGCATGGAAACTGAATTTAAGCTGAAAACCTATGAGTTCTGCTGTTTGCAGGACGCGGGTTTTGCTGTAATTGCAAATCGGATTGCGCGAGACTTTGCGCAATCCCAAAGTTTAAGACGCGCTCCGATACAAATACGGTGCGTCACAAGAGGTAAGTTCAATGAAGTTTCTCGATCAGGCCAAGATTTACATTCGCTCCGGCGCGGGCGGTGCGGGCGCTGTTTCGTTCCGGCGCGAGAAATTTCTTGAATTTGGTGGCCCTGATGGCGGCGATGGTGGTCGCGGTGGTGACGTTTGGGTTGAGGCCGTTGACGGTCTTAACACGCTGATCGATTATCGTTACCAGCAGCATTTCAAGGCTCAGATCGGCATGCACGGTATGGGGCGCAATATGACCGGCGGCAAGGGCAATGATGTTGTTCTCAAGGTGCCAGTAGGAACGCAGATTTTTGAAGAAGATAATGAAACACTGATTTGCGACATTACTGAACTCGGCCAGCGTTATCGTCTGGCGAAGGGCGGCAATGGCGGGTTTGGCAATCTGCATTTCACAACGTCGAGAAACCGCGCGCCGCGTCATGCCAATCCCGGTCAGGATGGAATTGAGCGCACAATCTGGCTGCGTCTGAAACTGATTGCTGATGCAGGTCTTGTTGGATTGCCGAATGCGGGCAAGTCCACATTCCTCGCAAGTGTCACAGCTGCAAAGCCGAAGATTGCCGATTACCCGTTCACCACATTGCATCCGAACCTTGGCGTTTCGCGCGTCGATGGCCGCGAGTTCGTGATCGCGGATATTCCGGGGCTGATTGAAGGTGCAAGCGAAGGCGTAGGCCTTGGTGATCGCTTCCTCGGCCATGTCGAGCGTACGCGTGTGCTGTTGCATCTGGTTTCTGCACAGGAAGACGATGTGGCGAAAGCTTACACAGTTATTCGTGGCGAGCTTGAAGCCTATGAACATGGCCTGTCTGAAAAGACGGAAATCGTAGCCTTGTCGCAAATCGATACGATTGATCCTGAGACGCGTAAGGAAAAGATTAAGGCGCTTAAAAAGGCATGTGGGCGCGATCCGATGCTGCTTTCCGCGGTCAGCCATGAAGGCTTGAACGATGTTTTGCGCCAGCTTGCGAGCGTGATTGATAAAAGCCGTGCAGCGGAAGCTGGAACAGCCGAAGAAGAATAACAGTAGGGTTTTATTTAATCGCGCATATTTTCCGAAAACCGCTTCACACTTTTCGGGATGCGCTTGATAATGCGGCGCAGGAACTGAAAACATGTTAAAACAACTCAAAGACTATCGCCGCATTGTTATCAAAATTGGATCTGCGCTTCTCGTGGATCGTTCAACCGGTCTCAAGCAGAGCTGGCTTGAAAGCCTTGGACAGGACATCGCAAACCTTTCGCGCGCCGGTGTTGAAGTGTTGGTTGTATCATCCGGCGCTATCGCATTGGGGCGCACGGTGCTTGGACTGCCGAAGAAATCGCTCAAGCTTGAGGAAAGTCAGGCTGCGGCTGCTGCCGGTCAGATTGCACTCGCAAAAGCTTACGCCGATGTGTTGGGCGGTCATGGCGTGAAGTCGGGTCAGATTTTGCTCACGCTGGATGATACAGAAGAGCGTCGTCGCTATCTCAATGCACGCGCAACAATCGAGACATTGCTGAAGCTCGGTGCGGTCCCGATCATCAATGAGAATGATACGGTTGCGACCACTGAAATTCGCTATGGCGATAATGATCGTCTGGCAGCACGCGTAGCCACTATGATGGGCGCTGATCTTCTCATTTTGCTGTCCGACATTGACGGGCTTTACACGGCGCCGCCACATAAAGACCCGAACGCACAGTTTTTGCCTCTTGTGACGGCAATTACCCCACAGATTGAAGCTATGGCGGGTGTGGCTGCTTCCGAGCTTTCGCGTGGTGGTATGAAGACCAAGCTTGATGCAGGCAAGATTGCCAATGCAGCTGGTACGGCCATGATCATTACTTCTGGTACGCGTATGGCACCACTTTCAGCGATTGACCGCGGTGAGCGTGCGACTTTGTTTGAGCCATCCAATGCGCCGGTCAATGCATGGAAAACATGGATTTCCGGCAATCTGGAACCCGCTGGTCGTTTGACAGTTGATGCTGGTGCTGCCAAGGCGCTTAAATCTGGCAAGTCGCTGTTATCTGCCGGTGTCAAAGACATCGAAGGTCAGTTCGAGCGCGGTGACACGGTTGCCGTTCTTAACGAAGATGGTCGTGAAATTGCACGCGGTTTGATCGCTTATGATGCGGAAGATGCGCGCAAAATTGCTGGTCA
Source organism: Brucella sp. H1_1004 (assembly GCF_047308065.1). NCBI lineage: Bacteria > Pseudomonadati > Pseudomonadota > Alphaproteobacteria > Hyphomicrobiales > Brucellaceae > Brucella > Brucella sp. H1_1004. The sequence continues at coordinate 199,634 of NZ_JAYKZA010000002.1, read as the reverse complement.
TAAAAGCGATGAGATCAGTGAAATTCTTGGATATGATGCACGTAGCGCGATGATCCATCGAAATGATCTTGTTGTGCGCACGGCCAGTAATGCAGAAGTTATATAAGAGGGAAGAGATGTTGAACAAAGTGGATGCCGGTACTGATATCGCGGCCATTATGGCTGAGGTTGGTCGTAAAGCCAGACAGGCAGCGGCTCCGCTTTCCATTGCTTCGCCTCAACAGAAAAACCAAGCCTTGCTTGCTGCTGCAGATAGCATTCTGGCAAGCAAAGATGCAATCCTTGAAGCCAATAAGCTTGACCTTGCCAATGCTGCGCAAAGTGGCATGGCGGCTTCGTTTGTGGATCGCCTGACGCTGGATGATAGTCGTATTCAGGCTATCGCCGATGGTATTCGTGCGATAGCTGCTTTGCCTGATCCGGTTGGCGAAGTGATTGCCGAATGGGATCGCCCAAATGGTCTGCACATTGAGCGCGTGCGCACGCCGCTTGGTGTGATTGGCGTCATCTATGAAAGCCGCCCCAATGTAACGGCGGACGCTGGTGCGCTTTGCCTCAAGGCTGGTAATGCGGTTATTCTGCGCGGCGGTTCTGATTCCGCGCATTCCTCGGCAGCCATTCACAAGGCGCTTGTTGCAGGATTGGAAGTGGGCAATTTGCCTGCGGATGCCATCCAGATCGTGCCTGTGACAGATCGTGCAGCGGTTGGTGAGATGCTCAAAGGACTGAATGGTGCGATTGATGTGATCGTACCACGCGGCGGCAAAAGCCTCGTCGCGCGCGTGCAGTCTGAAGCGCGTGTGCCGGTTTTTGCGCATCTCGAAGGCATCTGCCATCTCTATATCGATAAGTCTGCCGATCTTGATATGGCGCGTGCGATTGCGCTCAATTCCAAGATGCGCCGCACTGGAATTTGTGGTTCTGCCGAAACGTTGTTGGTTGATCGTGCAGTGGCGAACACTCATCTTGTGCCGATTTTGCAAGATTTGGCTGCCAAGGGCTGTGAAATTCGCGCAAGCCAAGAGGTGTTGGCACTTTATCCCGATGCTGTGCCTGCAACGGAACAAGACTGGTCGACTGAATATCTCGACGCGATTATATCCGTGAAGCTGGTTGACGGCGTTTCAGATGCAATTGCGCATATTGGGCAATATTCATCGCATCATACCGAAGCGGTTATTGCGGAAGATGCAGAGGTTGTGGCGCGTTTTTTCAACGAGATTGACTCGGCTATTCTTTTGCACAACGCCTCGACCCAATTTGCAGACGGTGGCGAGTTTGGCATGGGTGCGGAAATCGGCATTGCCACTGGAAAAATGCACGCACGGGGCCCGGTCGGTGTCGAACAGCTGACATCGTTCAAATATAGAGTTCGCGGCAATGGTCAGGTTCGGGGCTGATGAAATTCGGCTTCGGGCTATCCGCTTTAAAAGCCGCCTATCCAGATGTTGACGCGCATTATCTGCGTATGCCTCATGTTGAGAGGGGCATGACAGTCGGCTTGTTTGGCGGCTCGTTCAACCCTCCACATGGGGGACATGCGCTGGTTGCCGAAATCGCTATCCGGCGGTTGAAGCTCGATCAGCTCTGGTGGATGGTGACACCCGGTAATCCGTTAAAGGATACGCGCGAACTGGCATTACTTGCAGAGCGTTTAAAGCTGAGCGAAGATATATCGACCGACCCGCGCATCAAGGTGACGGCACTCGAAGCGGCTTTCCATACGCGCTACACTGCCGATACTTTGGCCCTGATACAAAAAGCCAATCCGGGCGTGCATTTCGTCTGGGTGATGGGAGCGGACAATCTTGCATCGTTCCATCACTGGCAGCGCTGGCGCGAAATTGCAAAGAATTTTCCTATTGCCGTGATTGATCGCCCGGGCTCAACGCTTGCCTATTTGTCGTCACGGATGGCGCAGACGTTCTCTGCCAGTCGCATTGACGAGCATTATGCGCCATTGCTGGCACGTCGCGCGCCTCCGGCATGGACCTTTATCCATGGGCCGCGCTCGACGCTGTCATCAAGCGCGCTTCGCAAGCAGAAATCAAAAAAGTGAATGGGTGCTATTAGCGTATCCCGAAAAGTGTGAAGCGGTTTTCGGAAAAGATGCGCGGCAAAAAGGATTAAACTCTTGAAAGAATGCAGGGACTCTGCCTATCTTATGCATGTACGGTGCTTATAACTGCCGTATTGCGTTGTTCTTGCTGAAAGGAAATACACTGAGAACAGCAATTGAGAAGAAGGCTCACCACGCGCCTTCATCGGTCGGGATGAACGAAACCACTTTCGTGTCCCAGGCCTTCGATGCGGCTTTGGCCAGTCTCGAAAACTCCAAAGCAGAATCCATCACTCCTATCGACATTCGCTCACGATCTTCGATCGGTGATTTTATGATCATCGCGTCGGGTCGTTCGCATCGCCATGTTTCGGCTGTCGCGGATCATCTTTTGCAGGCGCTTCGTGAGATGGGCTGCAAAGACATTCGGGTCGAAGGGCTCGAAGCTGGTGATTGGGTTCTTATCGATACAGGCGATATTGTCGTCCATATTTTCCGTCCGGAAATCCGTGATTTCTACAATCTGGAAAAGATCTGGATCGACAATGACCTCGAAGACAAACGTGCATCGGGAACTGTGCACTAATCCAGTCTGAGTGAGGGCGCTATGCGTGTGAGTGTGTTTGCCGTGGGCCGGATGAAAGCCGGCCCCGAGCGGGAGCTGGTCGAGCGCTATTTTGACCGCTTTTCCAAGTCTGGACCGCCACTTGGTCTTGAGTTCGCCGGTGTGAGCGAAATCCCAGAAAGCCGTGGACAGACGGCAGAATTACGCAAGACCGAAGAGGCACAGCGCATCAATGAGGCACTGGATAATGGTGCCGCGTTGATTTTGCTCGATGAGCGCGGGAAAACGCTTGGATCGGAAGATTTTGCCGAGCGGATTGGGCGTATGCGCGACGATGGCAAGCGTCAGTTGATTGTCGCCATTGGCGGTCCGGATGGACACGATCCGGCATTGCGCTCGCGTGCTGATCTGGTTTTAGCTCTGGGTGCTTTAACGTGGCCGCATCAGATTGCCCGCATTTTGGTTGCTGAGCAATTATATCGGGCCGCAACAATTCTTGCAGGGCATCCGTATCACCGATCCTAATTCTTTCATGTTCTTCTCATAATCGATGCAACGGGTCGGGTTTCATAACTGCCTCGTGCATCATTTGAAGAATTACATGTCGCTTTCATCGACGAACACAACGTCGCCGCAGATTGCATTCGTAACCGATCGCGGCTTTCTCAAACCCACGCTCGTTGCAATGTGGGGCATGCTGCGTCACTTAACGCAGCCCGGTATCGTGCATTTCTGGGGCGACGGTCTTGAAGAGCAGGATTGGAAGGCGGTGCATCGCGTGGCAGCCACAAATCCTGCCGTGACAGTCAATTGCTTGCGTTTGACTGCCAATGATCTGGAAGGCGCCAAGGGGCCAACCTCGCATATTTCGGCGGCATCGATGGGTCGGCTGCACATACCGTCGCGTATTTCTGGCCGCGTTCTCTACATTGATGGCGACACGCAAGTGGTGGGTGATGTCTCGCCTCTTTTTGCGCTTGATCTTAACGGTTGTCCGGTTGGTGCGGTGCGCGATAGTGTCGTGGCGAAATGGTCGGCTCGCAGTCTCAAGGTCCGCGAAAAGTCGATGCCGCGTGTGCGCGAATTACAGACATTGATGCAGCAAAGCGATATCTCGCGCTATTTCAATTCAGGTATTCTTTTGTTGGATACCGATGCCATTCGTGCAGAACCCGAACTGCATCAGGCCATGCATGATTTGGCCCGCGCGTCGGCCTGTCCTTTGGGTGATCAGGACCATCTCAACAATGTTTTTCGCGGTCGGGTGCATCTGCTCAACCCGGCCTACAATTCGTCATGGAGCCAAGTGGCGCGGCAGCGGCGACATATTGCTCGACTTGGCGGCGATGCTGAGGAAAGCAGAGTTAGCCCTGAAATTATCGTCCATTTTCACGGTCCTGAAAAACCATGGAAGCGGCCACGACATGATCTTTGGAGGCATCGCGCCCGCGCAGTTTGGCGTTATCGTCGCGAGATGCATGAATACGCGCAGGGCTATCCCGATCTTTTGCCGTAATATTACGCGCTTGCTATCTATGGCTAACAATTCCTTAATGCTCTCGGGCTAGTTTTGGCCTTGTTTCTTTCAGATATAGCGCGCCATGAATTCTGTTTGCTCTTTCTCAAAGCTGCCTTTGCTTGCTCTTTTGCGGGCCGGCTTTGCTGCGACTGCGCTTTTGGCAGGTGCGTCTCAGGCCTATGCGCAACAGGCTATTCAGCAGCAGCGCGATCAGGCGGCAAGCGAATATGAGCAGCTAACCACCGAATTGTCGGTGACAGGCGACAAGCTCAAACAGCTTGAAGGCGAGGTGGCGAACCTCAAAAAAGATCAGGCGACGATTACGGCGGCACTTATTCAGTCGGCAAAGACCGATAAGAAGTTGCAGCAGGATATTGCTGATAGTGCCGATAAGCTTGAATCTCTGCGCGAGCAGGAAGATGGCATTCGCACGTCTTTGCGTGCGCGACGCGGGGTTCTGGCTGAGGTTTTGGCTGCCTTGCAGCGTATGGGGCTGAACCCGCCACCGGCGATCCTTGTACGCCCAGATGATGCGCTCGCATCGGTGCGTAGTGCGGTACTGCTGGGTGCTGTCGTACCGGAAATGCGTGGTCAGGTCGAAGAGCTGACGGATGATCTTGCCGATATGCAGCGTGTGACTGCTTCCATAGCACAGGAGCAGGAGAGGCTCAAAGAAACGCGCACGCAACAGGCAGAAGAGCAGAAGCGTCAATCACTTCTTCTTGAAGAAAAGAAGAAGTTGCAGTCACAATCCGAGCAGGAAATTGAAGCCCAGCGCAAGCGCTCTGAAGAGCTTGCAGATCGGGCAGGCAGCCTGAAAGAGCTGATTGATGGGCTGGATAAGCAAATGGCGGGCGTGCGTGATGCCGCTGATGCAGCGCGTAAGGCCGAAGCGGAACGTCTTGCAAAAGCACAGGAAAAAGCCGGAGAATCAACGCCTGATGCGAACCGTCTTCATGCGCAGATTGACTTTGCATCGTTACAGGGAAGGCTGGCACTGCCTGCCACTGGAAAGACGATCAAGCATTTTGCGGAGAAGGATGGTGTCGGCGGCAACATGATGGGGCAGGTGGTTGAAACCTTGCCCGCTGCCACGATTACGTCACCTTCCGATGGCGTTGTATTATATGCAGGAACATTCAGATCTTATGGACAGCTCTTGATCCTCGATGCGGGCAATGGATATCATATTGTCATGGCTGGCATGGGTCGAATCGACGTTGCTCAGGGTCAGTTCGTTTTGGCGGGTGAGCCTGTTGGCGCGATGGGAGAAAAACTTCTCGCAAGTGTTGCACCAATTGAGGTGGGCAATGGCGCTCCATTGCTCTACATTGAGTTTCGAAAAGATGGAAAACCCGTTGATCCGGCCCCATGGTGGTCCGAGCGGCTTTCTGGAAGGACACAAAATGATACGTAAACTGTCGCTGCTGTTCGCCGGAGCCCTGTTGGGCGCGTCAGCCATGGTGATGGTTCAGGGCGCGCCTGCTTCCACTGCTTTTGCAGCAGCGGGAAAAGACAGCGATGTCTATAAGGACCTGGCTCTTTTCGGTGATATTTTTGAGCGTGTGCGCCAGCAATATGTGACGCCGCCCGATGATAAGAAGCTGACGGAAAGTGCGATCAACGGCATGTTGACCTCGCTTGATCCGCACTCTTCTTACCTTAACCCGGAAGCCGCGCAGGATATGCGCGTGCAGACCAAGGGTGAGTTTGGCGGTCTTGGCATTGAAGTCACGATGGACAACGATCTTGTAAAGGTCATTGCACCGATTGACGACACGCCTGCGTCAAAAGCTGGTGTCCTTGCGGGCGATCTGATTAGCAAGATTGACGGCACGGAAGTGCGTGGTCTGAGCCTCAGCGACGCAGTGGAAAAGATGCGCGGTGAAGTTGGTTCTCCGATTGAACTGACCCTTATTCGCGAAGGCGCGGAAAAGCCGATTACGCTCAAGATTGATCGCGCTGTGATCAAGGTCAAGGCCGTTCGTTCGCGTGTTGAGAATGACGTTGGCTATCTGCGTGTGATTTCGTTTACGGAACAGACTTCTGACGATCTGCGTAAGGCAATCAAGGATATTCAGGAAAAGATTCCAGGCGATAAGCTCAAGGGCTATGTACTTGATCTTCGTCTGAATCCGGGTGGTTTGCTTGATCAGGCTGTCGCCGTTTCGGACACTTTCCTCGACAAGGGTGAAATTGTTTCGACCCGTGGTCGCGATCCGCAGGACGTAACCCGTTTTGATGCACGCAAGGGCGATCTTGTTGATGGCAAGCCGGTGATCGTGCTGATCAATGGCGGTTCGGCCAGTGCGTCTGAAATTGTTGCTGGTGCATTGCAGGATCATCGCCGTGCGACGGTGCTTGGCACGCAGTCCTTCGGCAAAGGCTCCGTTCAGACGATTATCCCGCTTGGCGAAAATGGATCGCTGCGTCTGACGACCGCGCTTTATTACACGCCATCGGGCAAGTCGATTCAGGGTAAGGGTATAACGCCGGACATCAAAGTTGAGCAGCCGCTGCCACCAGAAATGTTGGGTCAGGATGTCGTTCGTGGTGAGTCCGAGCTTAAGGGTCATATCAAGGGCAATGCTGAAGACGATCAGGGATCGGGATCGGCTGCCTATGTACCGCTTGAAGCCAAGGATGACGTGCAGCTCAATGAAGCATTGAAGCTCCTGCGTGGTGAAGTCGCCAATGCGTCATTCCCACCAGACCCTAAGAAAGCCGTTTTGAACTAACTGGTTTTCGATGTGACAATTATAGACGCGGGAGTTCAGGCTTCCGCGTTTTCTTTTTGTCGCACGTCAATAACATTGAAACACTACAAACTGCCGCATAAGACTTATTCAAACACCCGCATACGGAGATACCATGTCGAAGCACAAAGGCCTTGTCGATCCTGAAAGCCTACCCTATCGCCCCTGCGTTGGGCTGATGGTACTCAATAAGGCTGGTCTCGTCTGGGCGGGTCGCCGCATTGTCATTCCGGGTGATGAAATGGATGGTGCAACACAGCTTTGGCAGATGCCCCAGGGCGGTATCGACAAGGGCGAAGATCCAGCAGTTGCCTCGTTGCGTGAGCTCTATGAAGAAACCGGCATGAAGTCTGTCACTTTGCTTGAAGAAGCACCGAACTGGATCAATTATGATCTGCCCCCGCATCTCGTCGGACAGGCGCTTAAAGGCAAATATCGTGGCCAAACCCAAAAGTGGTTTGCCTATCGCTTTGAAGGTGATGAGAGCGAAATCGCGATCAACCCGCCGCCCGGTGGACACACGGCTGAGTTTGAGGAATGGGCATGGAAGCCTATGCAGGAATTGCCTGAGCTGATCGTGCCTTTCAAGCGCAAGGTCTATGAAGAGGTCGTGAGCGCTTTCCGGCATCTCGCACCATAATTTGTAAGCCCTCTTGTTTGCTAAGCCGACTCATTGTCAACTCGCCACAGGCGCGTCGGAGATGTGCTGTGATAGGGAGAGATGCTTATGGATGGTATGAGTCTTCTTGTATTTCTGTTCGTTGGTCTGATTGCGGGCTGGCTGGCTGGCAAAGTCGTGCAGGGCGGTGGCTTTGGCCTCATCGGCAATATTATTGTCGGTGTGATTGGGGCCTTCTTTGCAGGATGGTTGTTGCCGCGTCTCGGCTTTTCGGTGGGCGGAGGTGTGATCGCTTCCATCGTCAATGCGTTTATCGGTGCAGCAATCCTTTTGATTATTCTGCGTATCGTCAAACGCGTCTGACGAAATTTTGCCCGGTTGTAACAATCGGGCGACTTTCTTTTAAAGCTTGGAAAAATGACACCGAATTCAAAGCTGTCGCTTGGTTTGGCTTTAACGGCTGCCGCTGGTTTTGTTGATGGAATAGCCTTTCTGGAATTGGGAGGCTTTTTTGCTTCTTTTATGAGTGGCAACACGACACAGCTTGGTCTCGCCATCGCCAGACAGCCGGATATTATGGGCCGGATAATTGTCTGGCTTCCGGTCGCGCTGGTCGGCCTGTTCTTTGCTGGCGCCCTTTTCGGTACGCTTGCCGTCCGCGCTTATGGCCGAAATGGTAGCATCGCCGTCATGGCAATCGTGGCGCTGACACTCGTTCTGGTCTGCGTCTTGCGCCATTTTGGACTGGATTTGATCCATCCGGTGTTGATGCTTGCGGCTGCGATGGGCGCACAAAATGCCGCCGTACAACCGATTGGTTCTGCGCGTTTGGGCGTTACGTATGTAACCGGAACATTGTTTAATTCAGCTGCAGACCTTGCTGGGTATATACGCGGAGAGGTTCCGCGCTGGCGCTGGTTGCAACATTTTTCCGTCTGGCTTTCACTGATGATCGGAGCGGTTTGTGGCGGCTTGGGGCATTATTTTATCGGACTGTATGCGCTCTATATTCCGGTCGTGATTATCGCTGCCGTCATGGCGATTTACGCGCGTATTGGTTAGCTAAACAGCGATTTCTCGTTCTCGACCAGCTCTGAAATCAGCGCTGAAACTGCCGTGACACGCCGCAAGGTGCGTGCGGATTCGTGATAAGTCAGCCAATAGGCGCGCCGGATTGTGCGATCTGTAAACAGCGGTACAAGATCGGGATCAGCCCTCGCAATAAACGCGTGAAGAATGCCAATACCAGCACCTGCTCGAACCGCTTCCACCTGACCAAGCGCACTGGAAACCTCAAAATCGGGCTTCCAGTCGCGGCTTATTTCTGGGGCATAGGCCAGTGATGGGTTGACCACAAGATCTTCGACATAGCCAATTAGCCTGTGATTACTCAGCTCTTCCGTGTTTTGCGGTGTGCCGTGTTCTTCAAGATAGCTGCGATGCGCATATAGGCCGAGTGTATAATCCACGAGCCTGCGGGCAATCAGCCGTCCCTGTTCAGGGCGTTCTACGGTAATGGCGATATCCGCCTCGCGCCGCGACAGCGAAAACGAGCGGGGGACGGGAACCAGCTGTATGGTCAGGTCAGGATATTGTTGTGTGAGACGTGCAAGCCGGGGTGTGAGAAAATTTACACCGAAGCCATCGGGTGCGCCGATGCGTACTGTGCCGGAAACGGCCACATCGGCGTTGCCGATATTTGAACGTGCGGACAGCATCTCTGCTTCCATACGTTCAGCAGCAAGCAGAAATTCCTCGCCCGCATGGGTAAGTGTCGAACCGTTTGTGCGGCGCGTCAAAAGCGTGGTCGACAGAGCCGCTTCAAGTGCAGTCAGACGACGCGCAACGGTGGTGTGGTTGATGCCAAGTCGTTTTGCAGCTCCGAGAATCTGCCCAGAGCGTGCAACAGCCAGAAATATCCGAATATCATCCCAGTTCATGGCATTCTCTGCTCATATGAGTTTTCGGAAACCGTACTATAAAAAATGCACAACGGATACGCTTTTCAGTGCCTTGCAATAACGAATTTGCAGAGTCAGGATGGGCTACAAGAAGACGGCTTTTGACGCCGCCTTAAGGAACAACATAAGGGAGGCGTTTTGATGCGCACTGTAGGACATTTTATCGGCGGCAAGCATGTTGCCGGAAAAAGCGGCCGTACGGCTGATATTTTTCAGCCTCTTGATGGCACAGTTCAGGGTACGGTGGCTCTCGCCACAAAAGATGAAGTCCGTGCAGCGGTCGAAAATGCAAAGGCAGCGCAGCCAGCATGGGCTGCAACCAATCCGCAGCGCCGCGTTCGCATTCTGCGCAAATTCCTTGAACTGGTTGAAGCTGAATATGACAGCCTTGCAGAGCTGCTGGCCCGCGAGCACGGAAAGACGATCGCTGACGCCAAGGGCGACATTCAGCGCGGTCTGGAAGTGGTGGAAGTCTGCCTCGGTTCCGCTCATATGCTCAAGGGCGAATTCACCGACAATGCAGGTACGGGCATCGACACCTATTCGATGCGTCAACCGCTCGGTGTTGTTGCTGGTATAACGCCGTTCAATTTCCCTGCCATGATCCCGCTTTGGAAGGCTGGCCCGGCGATTGCCTGCGGCAATGCCTTCGTATTGAAGCCATCCGAACGCGATCCTGGCGTGCCAATGCGTCTGGCCGAACTGTTCATGGAAGCCGGTCTTCCAGCTGGCATTTTCAACGTCGTTAACGGCGACAAGGATGCGGTCGACGCGCTGCTCGACGATAAGGATGTGCAGGCAATCGGCTTCGTCGGTTCGACACCAATTGCACAATATATCTATGGTCGCGGTTGCTCGAACGGCAAGCGCGTCCAGTGTTTCGGTGGTGCCAAGAACCACATGCTGATCATGCCCGATGCCGATATGGATCAGACCGTGGATGCGCTGATCGGTGCTGGTTACGGTTCGGCTGGCGAACGCTGCATGGCGATTTCGGTTGCTGTCCCTGTTGGTGAAGATACTGCAAACCGTCTGATGGAAAAGCTGATTCCAAGGGTTGAATCTCTGAAGATTGGCCCTTCGACTGATAATTCAGCCGATTATGGCCCGGTTGTCACCAAGGCCGCTCTCGACCGCATTCGTGGGTATGTCGATCTCGGTGTTGAGGAAGGCGCAAAGCTTGTCGTTGATGGCCGTGGGTTCAAGATGCAGGGTTATGAAAACGGCTTCTATATGGGTGGCTGTCTGTTTGATCATGTGACATCCGACATGCGCATCTATAAGGAAGAAATCTTCGGCCCCGTTCTCTCGGTAGTTCGCGCCAAGACCTATGAAGAGGCGCTCGCTCTGCCAAACGAACATGAATACGGCAATGGCGTTGCTATCTTCACCCGTGATGGCGATGCAGCACGCGATTTCGCAAGCCGCGTTCAGGTCGGCATGGTTGGTATCAATGTGCCAATCCCGGTTCCGATTGCTTACTACACGTTTGGCGGCTGGAAAGCTTCGGGCTTCGGTGATCTCAACCAGCACGGTCCGGATGCATTCCGCTTCTACACCAAGACCAAGACTGTTACCTCGCGTTGGCCGTCTGGCGTTAAGGATGGTGCAGAATTCGTCATCCCAACGATGAAGTAACCTCCTTTTCATGAGGTTGCGCGTTCCCGAAAGCAGTGCGCGCCACCTTACTTCTTCCTCCAAGTGAGAGACCTCGCACATGGTACCCCCGCCATAGGCGAGGTTTTCTTTATGTAATCTTTGCGATGAAACAGGTGCACTTTTCCTCAGTGCACACTAGATTACGTCTTATTGAGAATATCAGGAGACGGATTTATGAGCGGAAAAATCAATCAGCAGATCGTCCTTGCATCACGCCCGGATGGAAAGCCAAGTGCCGAGAATTTTCGTCTTGATGAAGCTGCAATCCCTGAGCCCGGTGAAGGCGAGGTTCTGCTTAAAATCCGCTATCTGTCGCTTGATCCCTATATGCGCGGGCGCATGAGTGCAGCCAAATCCTATGCTGCTCCGACTGAGATTGGTGCTCCAATGGAGGGGGGTACAGTTGGCGAAGTTGTAAAAAGCAACAGTGCGGGCTTTCTTCCGGGTGACTTTGTTCTCTCGTATTCAGGCTGGCAGAGCTTTGCGGTTGCTGATGCATCGACGCTGCGCAAGCTTGATCCGAAGCAGGCCCCGGTTACAACTGCACTTGGCGTCATGGGGATGCCGGGCTTCACCGCTTATTCAGGACTTCTGACAATCGGTCAGCCCAAAGATGGTGAAACTGTTGTCGTTGCAGCAGCAACCGGTCCAGTTGGCTCTGCTGTTGGCCAGATTGCCAAGCTTAAAGGTGCACGAGCGGTCGGAATTGCCGGAGGTCCAGACAAATGCAAAGCACTGATTGATGAATTTGGCTTCGATGAAGCACTTGATCATCGCAGTGAGAATTTTGCTCAGGAGCTGGCGCTGGCTTGTCCCAAAGGCATTGATGTCTACTTTGAAAATGTCGGCGGTAAGGTTTTCGATGCGGTTCTGCCACTTCTCAATCCGTTTGCACGTGTTCCGGTGTGCGGTCTGATTGCGCAATATAATCAGAAGGGCGCTTTCGATGGACCGGATCGGATGCCGATGCTGATGCGTGATATTCTGACCAAGAGCCTGACAATTCGTGGTTTCATCCAGCGTGATTTTGCAGATCAGGCGCAGGCTTTTCAGCACGATATGGCGAAATGGATTGCCGATGGTCATGTTCGCTACCGCGAAGACATTGTAGAGGGGCTTGAAAACGCGCCAAAAGCTTTCATTTCAATGCTCGAAGGCGGCAATTTCGGCAAGCTCATCGTGAAACTGACATAAGCAGACAATATTCTGCTTGCAGAACTGCCGTTCGGGCATAATGCTGTATCGTCTAATCCGGAGCACGAGTCTTTCTTGAAGGCAGGCAGAATATGGGAGAACGCCATCAGGCGGGCATAGGCGAGGGCGGAAATCCGGGACGCGAGCGTCAGGATGAGGCTGAGCGTATTCTTGAGCGTCTGGCGCGCGAGCAAACAGGCCCGCAAGCGATGGTTCGGCGTGGGCTTTCTCGTACCAGCAAACATCTCTCTGCCGATGATGCGCCCGAAAACGATCCTATCGAACTCTGGGCCACGCGCGTCGGGCGCTGGCTTGGTCTCATCATCACGCTGGCGATTATCGTCTGGCTGATTTCCTATCTCATGCAAAGCCAGGTTTAACATGACGCTTTCTGCGCCTTCGGACGCGACAACCGTTATTGTCATCTCAAGCCATGTCGTGCGCGGTTCCGTTGGAAATCGTGCCGCTGTTTTCGCTCTGGAAACACTCGGTTTCCCAGTTTGGGCTGTGCCGACCGTGGTATTGCCATGGCATCCGGGCCATGGTCCTGCAGGGCGCATTGTGCCACCTCCACAAGAGTTTGCGACACTGATGCAGGATCTTGAGCGCGCACCTTGGCTCGGTGAAGTGGGCGCAATTCTCACCGGCTATCTTGGCCATCCTGAACAGGCAGCAGCCGTGGCGGGGCTGGTTAAAAAGGTGAAAGAGCACAATCCCAAAGCGCTTTACCTTTGCGATCCGGTGATTGGTGATCAGAAGGGGCTTTACGTGCCGGAAGCGACAGCGATCGGTATTCGTGATCATCTGATGCCGCTTGCCGATATTGCAACACCCAATCGCTTTGAGCTTTCCTGGCTGACGGGTGTTGAGCTTGAAGACAACAAGGCATTGATGGAAGCAGCCCTTGATACAGGACCAGCAACGATGCTGGTAACATCGGCTTTTCCGTTGATGACTGGAAGCATCGGTAATATTTTGCTGACGCCGACCTCAGCACTTATGGCGGAGCATCGTTGCGTTGACGGGCCGACCAATGGTCTTGGCGATCTTACCGCTGCTGTGTTCCTAGCGCGAAGACTTGCGGGCTTCTCGGAGGAAAAATCTCTTCAAAGCACTACGGCTGCCGTCTTTGAAATCATGGCGCGTTCGGCAAAGCGTGGGGCTGATGAGTTGATGCTGGAAGCCGATGCATCGAGTTTGGCCAAGCCTATGGCCATGGTGCAGACAAGACGGCTGGTTCATCCGACCAAAGGCTTGCGTGCATAATGCATTTATAAGCGGCAACGGGTCGCAAGGATTATGGCCCGATGTTTTTTGATTGCTCTGCGTTTTCGATAGGGATAATGGAAAGTCATGGCTGATATTCCAGATACACTCCTCGCCGGTTACCAAACCTTTATGAGCGAGCATTTCGCGTCTGAAACGGCACGTTATAAGGAACTCGCTGAAAAAGGTCAGGCACCACAAACACTGGTGATTGCCTGCTGCGATTCCCGCGCCGCTCCAGAAACAATTTTCAATACCGCTCCCGGTGAGATTTTCGTTCTTCGTAACGTTGCAAATCTCATCCCGCCTTATGAGCCGGATGGCGAATTTCATGCGGCTTCGGCGGCACTGGAGTTTGCTGTGCAGAGCCTTAAGGTGAAGAATATCGTCGTCATGGGCCATGGCCGATGCGGTGGTATCAAGGCGGCTCTTGATACACAATTTGCGCCGCTTTCGCCGGGTGATTTCATCGGCAAGTGGATGAGCCTGATTGCGCCGGCCGCAGAAACGGTCAATGGCAATAGTCTAATGACGCCAACTGAGCGTCAAACGGCGCTTGAGCGTATTTCGATCCGCTATTCGCTCAACAATCTGCGCACATTTCCATGCGTCGATATTCTTGAGAAGAAGGGTAAGCTCACCCTTTTTGGCGCATGGTTCGATATTTCGACCGGCGAACTTTGGGTGATGGATCAACAAACCGGAGACTTCAAAAGGCCGGAAGTTTCAGTGGAAAATGCACCGGAAACACCAGCGTAAGACGAAAAAAAGCCCCGAAAATCGGGGCTTTTCTCTGTTTAGATTATTGCGAAACAGCAAACTGTTAAGCCATACCAATGATTATTGGTCGATTGCCTTGCCCATTTCAGCAATAGCACGCTGGTAAACCTGCGCAGCATTCCAACCCTGGATCGCACCGTAGTTTGGTTCACCTGGCTGGTAGCCAGCACCGCGTTTCCAGCCGTGGCCGACGAGGAAGTTGGCGGTCGAATAAAGAGCGTCAGCCTTTGAACGCGCCATGTCGATATGGCCGCTGCCATCACCATCGACGCCGTATTTCAGAACGTTGACTGGCAGGAACTGGGTCTGGCCGATTTCACCGTGCATTGCGCCAACCGCATTCGGATCGAGGTCCTGATTGTCGATCAGCTTAAGTGCTGCGTAAAGCTGCTGTGTGAAGTAGTCACTGCGGCGGCAGTCATAAGCCAGCGTAGCAACTGCTGATAGCGTGTGCTGCTTGCCGAGATAAGCGCCGAAGCCGGTTTCCATGCCCCAGATTGCAATCAGTGGACCAGCAGGAACGCCATAACGCTTTTCAATTGCTGCGAAGAGCGCTGCATTCTGCTTCTTGATCGATTTGCCACGCTGAATGATGGTGTTAGCGCCACGCTTCTGCATGAACTGCTCAAACGTCAGCTTGAAGCTTTTCTGATTGCGGTCGGCATTGATGGTTGCCTGCGCATATTTGGTGTTCTTCAGAGCGTTGATGGCGCGATTGCCAATGCCGCGCGACTGCGCTTCCTTGATTGTCTGCTGGAGCCAGGCATTATAGCCAGCGCCATTGTTGCCACACTGGGCTGCTTCGACGATGCTTGTACCAGCCATCATGCTCACTGCAAGAACTGCTGCTGCCGTCCATGTCCGGCCCTTGGCAAACAATGCCATTCGTTTCTCCTTCGGAGTTGATTCTACCTCGGCGCGAATTTGCCATTCTTTACACCGGATGTCATGTTGCAATGGGCCCCTAAGCCCAAAGAACAGCGGCGCGCTTATAATCCTTTTTCCACGTAATCTTCAAGTTTTCGTAAACTGGCGCCAACTTGCCTGCTTTTATGGGCCAAACAGCCGTTTAAAAGTGCTGTTTTCTGGCTTTTGCTTGACATGACAGGCTCCCCACTTTAAAGCGACAGCCAATCTATCCGCGATCTTTAGAACGCGAGCCACCGACCGGGACCCATTTGGTATAAAAAGATCCCGGAGGTCCACATCCGACAGCGCGATGCGCCCTCGGGTGTTGTATCGCTTTGGTTGGTTCTTGAACTGGTTTGGTCAAAGAACGATCTATCCCGATGAAGCAATGAGCGTCCTCGCGGATTAAAAGGAAATTAGATGTTTGAATCACTTCAGGAGCGTCTTGGCTCCATTCTGAACGGCCTGACCGGACGCGGCGCTCTCTCTGAAAGCGACGTGGCGGCTGCGCTGCGCGAAGTGCGTCGTGCGCTGATCGAAGCCGACGTTTCGCTGGAAGTGGTTCGTTCTTTCACTGACCGCGTTCGTGAGAAGGCTGTCGGCGCTGAGATTCTTAAAAGCATCAAGCCCGGCCAGATGGTCGTTAAGATCGTCCATGACGAACTTGTCGAAATGCTTGGCACCGAGGGCGTTACAGTTGATTTGAACGCACCAGCACCTGTCGTCATTATGATGGTTGGTTTGCAGGGGTCGGGTAAGACAACAACGACAGGCAAGCTGTCGAAGCGCCTGACCGAGCGTAACCGCAAAAAAGTGCTGATGGCGTCGCTTGATACGCGCCGTCCGGCAGCGCAGGAACAGCTTCGTCAGCTGGGTATCCAGACCTCTGTCGATACATTGCCAATCGTCGCCGGACAGTCGCCGGTCGAAATCGCCAAGCGTGCCGTTCAGGCTGCAAAGCTCGGCGGTCATGATGTCGTGATCCTTGATACCGCTGGTCGCACCCATATCGACGAGCCGCTGATGGTGGAAATGGCGGATATCCGCAAAGCCGCCAATCCGCATGAAATTCTGCTCGTGGCCGACAGTCTGACTGGTCAGGACGCGGTTAATCTTGCGCGCAACTTCGATGAGCGCGTTGGCATTACCGGCATCGTTCTCACCCGTATGGATGGTGATGGCCGTGGCGGTGCAGCGCTTTCGATGCGGGCCATCACCGGCAAGCCGATCAAACTGATTGCCACTGGCGAAAAGATGGATGCGCTTGAGGAGTTTTATCCAAAGCGTATTGCCGACCGTATTCTTGGCATGGGCGACATTGTTTCGCTCGTCGAAAAGGCTGCCGAAAACATTGATGCGGAAAAAGCCGCAGCGATGGCCAAGAAGATGCAGTCGGGCAAGTTCGATCTCAATGATCTTGCCGATCAGCTTGGCCAGATGAAAAAGCTCGGCGGTATGGGTAGCATCATGGGTATGATGCCCGGCATGGGTGGCATGAAGGATAAGGCAGCAGCTGCCGGTCTTGATGACAAGGTATTTGATCGTCAGCTCGCGATCATCGGTTCGATGACCAAAGCCGAGCGCGCCAATCCTGATCTTCTCAAGCACAGCCGCAAGCAGCGCATTGCTAAGGGTTCTGGCACCAGTTCTGCCGACATTAACAAGCTTCTCAAGATGCACCGCCAGATGGCCGACATGATGAAAGTCATGGGCAAGGGCAAGGGCGGAATGATGAAGCAGATGATGGGCGGTCTTGCTGGCAAGATGGGCCTTGGTGGTCTTGGTGGCGGTATGGGCGGTATGCCTGATCTGTCCAAGATGGATCCTAAGCAGCTTGAAGCGCTGGCCAAACAGGCAGAAGCCGCTGGTCTGACCAAAGGTGGCGGAATGCCTGGCCTTCCCGGTGGAGGTCTGCCGGGCTTGGGCGGTCCTAAACTTCCCGGTTTTGGTGGCGGTCTTCCCGGCCTGCCAAAGAAGAAGTGAGTAAGATGGCTGACGAACAGAACACCGTACCCGCTGAACTTCTCTCTCTGCGTGCTTCCATCGATAATATCGATGCTGCACTCATCCACATGCTTGCTGAGCGTTTTCGCTGCACAAAGGCTGTGGGTGTGTTGAAAGCCGAGCGCGGCCTTGCTGCTGCTGACCCAGCACGCGAGAAGCGTCAGGTCGAGCGTCTGCGTGCGCTGGCTGTTGATGCGCATCTCGATCCCGATTTTGCTGAAAAATTCCTGAACTTCATCGTGAAGGAAGTTATTCGGCACCATGAGCATGCCGCTGCAAATCACAGCGGAAACTGAATAGCCAAACTGGCTTAACCGATTGCCCGACAGGGCAGGATAATTGACTAAAGGAAAGAAAAAATGGCTCTTAAGATCCGTCTCGCCCGCGCTGGCTCCAAGAAGCGTCCTTACTACCACGTTGTTGTTGCTGACGCTCGCAGCCCACGCGATGGCCGTTTCATCGAAACCGTTGGTGCATGGAATCCAATGCTTGCCAAAGACGCAGAGCGCGTAAAGCTCGACGCTGACCGTATCCAGCATTGGATTGCACAGGGCGCACAGCCAACCGATCGCGTTCTTCGCTTCCTCGATCAGGCCGGTATTGCAAAGCGTGAAGAACGCAGCAACCTGACCAAGGGTCTGCCAGGCAAGAAGGCTCAGGAACGTCTTGCTATGGCTAAGCAGGCTGAAGAAGAAGCTGCTGCAAAGGCCGCTGAAGCTGCTGCTGCCGCAGCTGCACCAGCTGAAGAAGCTGCAAGCGAATAATTTTTCGCATATTGCGAGTAAGAAGGCAGTGGAGCAATCCGCTGCCTTTTTTATTTGGTTTTCGACTTCGAGCAAATCGACTGGAAAATGCCGGAATTTCGTCTATCTTATTGATTTGACGGCTCGCATTTTCGTGAACGCGCATATGCCAGCATAGAGTTTTACAGCGCTGAAAAGGCGCCCTGTTCAGGAGAATACCATGTCGGCTGTAACGGCTATTCGTGCGTTTTCATTCCGTCGCATTTTCGTTGCTTTGGGTTTGGCTGTTTTGGTTCCGCTGCTTTCAGCTTGCGGCTTCAATACAATCCCCACAAATGATGAAAAAGCCAAAGCCGCTTGGAGCGAAGTGCAGAACCAGTATCAGCGCCGCGCTGATCTAGTGCCCAATCTGGTAGAGACCGTGAAGGGCTATGCCGCGCACGAAAAGGAAACGCTGGAAGCCGTGATCGAAGCTCGTGCCAAGGCGACACAGGTGCAGATTACCCCAGAAACGCTCAACAATCCTGAACTCTTCAAACAGTTTCAGGATAATCAGGCAAACCTAACCAGTGCGCTTTCACGCCTGATGGTGGTCGTGGAGCGTTATCCTGATCTGAAGGCCAATCAGAACTTCCTGGCGCTGCAATCGCAGCTGGAAGGTACGGAAAACCGCATAGCTGTGGCCCGACGCGATTATATTGAAGCGGTCCGCGTCTATAATACATCGATCCGCACTATGCCGACTATGATCTGGACATGGATCTGGTATCGTGATGCTGCGCCGATGCAAACATTCAGTGCCGATGCATCGAGCCAGAGCGCACCGCAGGTCAACTTTAACAACTGATTGGGCGAGCAGTGGCGGCGTTAATCCCAATGCGTGATGCGGTGGTTCGTGGCCTGAATTGGCCGCGATTGCTCGTGGTCTTGCTGCTTTTCATGTTTGCAAGCTTTGTTGCAGTTGGTGCCAACGCGCAGGATGCGTCAAAGCCGACACAGTCTTTGACAGGTCGAGTGGTTGATGCGGCTGGGATTATCGATCCGTCGCAATTGCAGCAACTCACACAGAAGTTGGCTGATTTTGAAGCAAAGTCATCCGATCAGGTGGTCGTAGTAACGGTACCGAGCCTCAATGGCGAAGACATCGAAAGCTACTCCAATCGTCTGTTCCGGGCTTGGGCCTTAGGGCAAAAGCAGGAGAACAATGGTGTCCTGCTGGTTGTGGCACCCAATGATCGCAAGGTGCGTATTGAGGTCGGTTACGGGCTTGAAGGTACGATGACCGATGCGCTTTCGAGCGTCATCATTAATGGCACGATCATTCCAGAATTTCGTAGCGGCAATTACTCTGAAGGTATCGTGCAAGGTGTTGATGGCATTTTGTCGGTTCTTTCCGGTGACGCCGCCGAACTGGAAGCCCGTGCCAAGCGGAATGTTCAGACCAGTTCTGGTTCCGATGACATCGACTGGGTTTTTGTTATCTTTATCATCTTCTGGGCGGTGATCTTCTTTGGCGGCTTCGGCATGGCGATCTTGACACCGATTTTTGGACGCAAGATTGGGCCTGGAAAATATCGCTGGCTTGGCATGGTTGTGGATTTTAATTCCCGTGGCGGTTCCGGCGGCGGCGGATTTTCTGGCGGTGGTGGCGGTTGGTCATCAGGCGGCAGAGGTGGCGGCGGCTTCTCCGGCGGCGGTGGGTCGTCCGGTGGCGGCGGCGCTTCGGGTAGCTGGTAAGGGAGACGTCTGTGAGTTCTAAAAACCTTATCAGCGAACAGGATCACGAGCGCATTGCTGTTTCTATCCGGGATGCGGAAGCCAACACGAGCGGTGAAATTTACGCAGTTCTGGCCCGTACCAGTGATGATTATTTCTTCGCGGCGGGTTTTGTTGCCACCTGCGGCATTCTGATTGTTTCGGTCATCATGGCTTTTCTCGCACATTGGTATTGGTTTGATATCAGCCTGCCGATGTTTGGCCTTGCTATACTTGCGGCTTTTGCCACAGCGATGCTGCTTTTGTGGTTGGTGCCATCCATTCGCATGTTGCTGGTGCCGCGCCATATTCGTTACAAGCGTGCGCATCTCAATGCTTTGCAGCAGTTTCTGGCACGCAATGTTCATATCACCGAACACCGAACTGGCATTTTGCTGTTTGTTTCTATGGCTGAACATTATGCGGAAGTGATTGCCGATGCAGGCATTCATGCGCGGGTGGAACAGGAAGAGTGGAACGGGATCGTTGCGACGCTGACGCACCATGCATCACGCTCGGAAGTGGCCGAAGGCTTTGTCCTGGCCATTGGTCAGGCAGGCCAATTGCTGGAGAAACATTTTCCGGCAGGCGCGCATAATGCCAATGAATTGGATGACCATCTCATCGAACTTTAAGTGCCATTAACAGCACAAGATTCGGCGGTGATTTGTGGCGAAATTTAGCTTTTGTGACGCTTACGTAAATACGCTGTGGCATTTCCGTACAGCCTCGTCGGCACATTCTGAAATTTTTCAAAAGCTTTCCGAAGTTTTGTTCCAATTTAAATGGATTAGATGCAAATTTTCTGACTTTCACAGAAATATTTGGTTGTTTTCAACGATTTGTCATCGAAACGAGCCGGCAATCTGCTAGTTTGGCGCGCATTGCCATCATGACAGGAGTATCCGACGTGACTGCAAAGCAGGATCGGTCGAGCAAAGTTAAGGGTTCCAAGGCAGCCAAGGAGGAAAAAAAGGGAGGAAAGTCGAAGACGCTAACCGCCTTTTCGCAGCTTCTCTTTGAATGGGCACCGCCCGAAGATCTCGCGGCATATGATGCCGCAGCGCTCGATAAATCTGCCCAGTATGGCTATGAAGCGCTTGAGTCCTATCGCAAGGGTAAGAGCATCATCAGCATCGATAACAGTATCGAACGCCATGGCCGCCCTGTCAGCGTCATTACCATCGTCAACGATAATATGCCGTTCCTGCTCGACTCGATCATGGGTGAGCTGAATGATCATGTCAGCCAGATTTTCATGGTTGTTCATCCGGTTCTCGATATTGAGCGGGAAAAAGACGGCCTGACTATTTTGGGCGAAGCATCGCAGCTCGCACCTGTTAAGGGCATCGAGCGCGTTAGCCTTGTGCAGATCCATCTGCCTCTGCTCGATAAGCAGGCTAAGTCCGATCTGACTGCCGCTCTCAAGCGTGTTCTTGGACAGGTTCGCTCTGCGGTCAGTGACTGGAAGCCAATGATCAAGCGCCTTGATGTGGCGATTGATGATTACAAGCGCGTTCAGAAGCTCACCCTTGATCCGGCTATGCCCGAAGCAATCGCCTTCCTTGAATGGCTGCGTGATGATCGTTTCATCTTCCTTGGTATGCGTGAGCTGACCTTCAAGGGGAAGGGTGATAAGCGAGATCTTGTTGCGGACAAAGAAACGCTTGGCATTCTCAATGACGGCGAAGTCCGCGTTCTGCGTAAGGACGATGACGATAAAGCGACGCCACGTGAAATCACAGACTTTCTCGACGGCAATGAACCGCTAATCGTGACGAAGGCGAATTCGCTTTCACTGGTGCATCGCCGATCCTATCTTGATTATGTCGGCGTGAAGATTTTCGGCCCAAATGGTGAAGCTATTGGTGAGCTTCGTGTTGTCGGCCTGTTTACGTCAGTTGCCTACACAAGCTCGGTTGCAGGTATTCCGTTCATCCGCTCTAAGGCGGATACGGTTATCAAGCATCTTGGCTTTAATCGTGAAGATCATTCCGGCAAGGCGCTTATCAATGTGCTGGAAGAATATCCCCGCGATGAGCTTTTCCAGATCGATACGGAAAGCCTTACGGCCAATGCCGAACTTATTCTGGCATTGGGTGAGCGTCCGCGCGTGCGTGCGATCCCGCGTCTTGATCGCTTTGGCCGTTTTGCCACTGTGCTGGTCTATATTCCGCGTGACCGCTACGATTCTGTTGTGCGTGAAAAAATCGGTCGCTATCTGGTCGATATTTATAGCGGCGACAGCTTTGAATTCCATCCGGTGTTCTTGCAGAACGGCCTGACGCGTGTACAGTTCGTCATCCGTCGCCATGAGCGTTCAACGCCGCATGTGGATCGCGATGCGCTGGAAGAAGAAGTGCGTTCTATTGTTCGCACATGGGATGACGCTGTGCGTGAAAGCGCGGATAGTGCTGATGCAAAGACGATTGCTCTGGCGTCAAGCTTCCCGCAATCCTATCGTGAAATCTTCACAGCGCCGGAAGCACTGGTCGATGCGCAGCGTATCGCTGGCTTGAGTGCAGAAGCCCCGCTTTTCGTAGACTTTTATCGCTATCGTACTGATGGACCGGATGCCGTTTCGCTGAAGATCTACCATCACGGTGCGCCGGTTGTGCTGTCGCAGCGTGTTCCGCTTCTTGAAAATATGGGCTTCCGTGTTGTCAGCGAGCAGACCATTGACCTGCCGTTAGCCGGCAAAGATGGTGCAGCTGTTTACGTGCATGACATGCAGCTCGTAAACGCTTATGGCGCGCCGGTCGATTTGTCCGACGATGGCGAAATGCTGGAAGATGTGTTCCGCACTGTATGGGACGGTCTGGCTGACAATGATGCTTATAATGCGCTGGTGCAGACTGCACGTCTCAGCGCACGTCAGATCATGATCTTGCGTGCCTATGGTCGTTATCTGCAACAGGCGGGTATTGCTTACTCGCAGGGTTTCATTGCGGCGGCGCTCAATCGTTATCCAGAAATTGCGAACGACCTCTATTCGCTGTTTGATCTGCGCTTCAACCCATCGGCTAAGCGTCGTGAAGCGGCGGAAACCAAACTGGTTGACGCTATTGAAACCGCTCTTCTTGGCGTACCAAGCATTGATGACGATCAGATTTTGCGTCGTTTTCGCAATCTGATCGAAGCAACGCTGCGTACCAATGCCTATCAGCCTCACGCAGACGGCAATCCACGCGTAACATTCGCGTTTAAGCTCAATCCGCGGCTTGTGGAGGGTCTGCCAGATCCACGCCCTTATCGCGAAATCTTCGTCTATGGGCCTGAAGTGGAAGGCGTGCACTTACGCTTTGGCGCTGTTGCACGTGGTGGCCTGCGCTGGTCGGATCGTGCACAGGATTACCGCACGGAAGTGTTGGGTCTGGTGAAGGCACAGCAGGTCAAGAATGCGGTGATTGTGCCTGTAGGCGCTAAGGGCGGCTTCTATCCGAAGCGTTTGCCTGTGGGCGGTGATCGCAATGCGGTGTTTGAAGCCGGTCGTGATGCTTACAAGGTTTTCATCTCGACGCTTCTTTCCGTCACCGACAATATTCACGACAATGATGTTGTGCCGCCTGTTGATGTTGTTCGTCACGATAAGGATGACCCATATTTCGTGGTGGCTGCCGACAAGGGCACTGCGACATTCTCCGATACGGCGAATGCGATCAGCCAGGCGCATGATTTCTGGCTCGATGATGCTTTCGCATCGGGCGGTTCTGCTGGTTATGATCACAAGGGCATGGGCATTACCGCTCGTGGGGCATGGGAAGCTGTGAAGCGGCATTTCCGTGAACTCAACACAGACATCCAGACCGAGCCTTTTACGGTTGCTGGTGTGGGTGATATGTCGGGCGACGTGTTCGGCAATGGTATGCTGTTGTCCGAGCAGATCAGGCTCGTAGCAGCCTTCGATCATCGCGACATCTTCATCGATCCGAATCCGGTCCCTGCTGACGGCTTTGCGGAGCGCAAGCGTCTGTTTGATCTGCCACGCTCGAGCTGGCAGGATTATGATCGCTCGAAGCTGTCGGAAGGTGGTGGCGTCTATAGCCGTAGTCAGAAAACAATTACGCTTTCAGCGGAAGCAGCAAAGGCCATCGGCCTTGGAAAAACCACTGCTTCACCACAAGAAATCATGACGGCGATCCTGAAAGCGCAGGTTGATCTTCTGTGGTTCGGTGGTATCGGCACTTATATTCGCTCAACCGCTGAGAACGATGCACAGGTCGGTGATCGTGCCAATGATGCGATCCGCATCACAGGATCGGAAGTGCGTGCACGGGTGATTGGTGAAGGTGCAAATCTTGGGCTGACGCAGCGCGGGCGTATTGAATATGCGCTGACCGGTGGTCGCAACAATACTGATGCTATCGACAACTCGGCAGGCGTCAATTGCTCTGACGTTGAGGTCAACATCAAGATTGCACTGGCTGCTGCCATGCGATCAGGCAAGTTAAAGCGCCCAGCACGCGACAAGCTGCTGGTGAGCATGACTGACGATGTGTCGGAACTGGTGTTGCGCAACAACTATCTCCAGCCGCTCGCATTGTCTCTGAGCGAACGTCATGGTCTCACGGAGTTGCCTTATCAGGCACGTTTCATGGCTGAGCTTGAAGCCCGTAAGCTGTTGGACCGTAAGGTAGAATATCTGCCTTCGGATGCGGTGCTCAATGATCGTCAGAAATCCGGTCAGCCGCTGACGCGTCCAGAACTTGCCGTTCTGCTCGCTTATGCCAAGTTGTCGTTGTCGGATGATCTGGTTGCAAGCAAGTTGCCTGATGAGCCATATTTCGAGCAGTTGCTGTTTGGTTATTTCCCGAAGCGCATGGTCAAAACATATGCGGAGGAAATTTCAAACCACCGTTTGAAGCGCGAAATCGTGGCTACTTTGCTGGCTAATGATGTGATCAATCGCGGCGGCATCACCTTCATCAGCCGTCTGGCCGATACGACAGGCAAGGCGCCTGCCGATATTGTTCGCGCCTATGTTGCAGTGCGTGATGGCTTTGAGATCGATGCGATCTATGACGCCATTGATGCGCTCGATAACAAGGTGGCGGGTGATGTGCAGAACCAGTTCTATCATCTGGTTGGCGAAATGCTGCTTGCAACGACAGCATGGGTGCTGCGCAATGACACAACGCGTGCAAACTTGACCGAACTGGTGAGCACGATCACCACTGCTCGCGCAGCGCTTGAGCCACGCTTTGATGGTTTGATGCCTGATTACCTCATTGAGGCGGTTCAGTCTGACAAGGCGGCCTTTGTTGAAAAGGGTGCGCCAGAGAAGCTTGCTCAGCGTCTGGCCAATCTTCAGCTTGCAGGCATCATGCCGGACATTGCGCTGATTGCACATTTGGCTTCTGCCGATCTTGTTGCAACCGCAAAGGCCTATTTTGGTGTGTCGCAAGCGTTCCGTATTGGCCGTATTGAAGAAGCAGCACGCACCATTCCAGTCACCGATTATTATGATGGTCTGGCCTTGTCGCGTGCGAGCGATACGATCACGCAGGCTGCTCGTGGCATTACAATTGCGGCACTCAAGAAATACGGCAAGGACAAAGACGCAGCGGCTGCGTGGTTTGCAGAAGATGCTGTCCGTATCGATCAGATCCGAAATCGTATGGTCGCATTGACCGAGGGCGGTGATCTCACCGTCTCGCGTCTCGCGGTTGCAGCGGGGTTGATGTCAGATTTGGCACAATAGAATGCATTCCATTGGAAATGAAAAGGGCAGCTTCGGCTGCCCTTTTTGCATTGTTGTGGTGTGAAAGCGAGCAGTGTAAGTTCGCAGCGCTTCACGGGGGACGGGCGCGAAAATGACGGAACATGCAATGCCAACAGACAGCTATTCTTCGCGCCGCGGTGTGTGGGGTTGGATATTTTTTGACTGGGCGGCGCAGCCGTTTTTTACAGTCGTCACGACGTTTATTTTTGGTCCTTATTTCATTTCCCGCATGGCAGAGAGCCCAGAGGCTGGGCAGATCGCATGGGGCTATGGCTTTGCAGCAGCAGGGCTTGCGGTTGCGATCCTGTCGCCAATCCTCGGAGCTGTGTCTGACAGAACAGGACCGCGAAAACCATGGATAGCGTTCTTTGCGATTATCAAGATTACAGCGCTTGCTACGCTGTGGTTCGCTGTTCCGGGTGCCAATATTTATTGGGTGCTGTTTGCATTTGCGTTGGCGATGATTGCGGCAGAGTTCTCGATTGTCTTTAATGATTCCATGATGCCGCGGCTTGTTCCGCAAAAAGATATTGGCCGGGTGTCGAATATTGCTTGGGGGCTTGGCTATCTTGGTGGCATGACGGTGCTGATTTTTATCGTGTTTTGTCTGGCTGCTTCACCTCAAACAGGTAAAACAATCATTGGCATTGATCCGCTGTTTGGGCTTGATCCAGTGAAAGGCGAAGACGGACGCATAGCCGGACCGATTTCTGCTCTATGGTATTTCGTGTTTATCCTGCCGATGTTTTTCTTCACGCCTGATGTGGCGAAAGGTGAAAAACTTGCACCAGCTTTGCGCTCAGGTTTGAGTGAATTGAAAAATACGCTTGGCGAAGTTCGCAAACGTCCCGGCATTACCCGTTTCCTGATTGCGCGTATGGTTTATCAGGATGGCGTCAATGCGCTGCTGGCGCTTGGCGCTGGTTACGCGGCAGTGCTATTCAGCTGGTCTATCACCGAAATTGGTCTGTTTGGCATGATCCTGAACGTGATGGCTATTTTTAGCTGTCTGATTGCAAGCAAGCTGGATACGCGGGTGGGATCAAAGGTTGTGGTTCTAGGATCGATTGTCCTGCTATTTATAGCGTCTCTTGGGATTGTATCGACGGGCCATGACTATACGATGTTTGGCTTAATTTCATTCGCGCCGACTGATGCGAAAGGCTTGTTCGCAACACCTGCCGAGCACGCTTATCTGATCTACGGGTTGATGATTGGAGCCGCATTCGGGCCTGTGCAGGCATCATCGCGGTCGTGGTTTGCGCGCAGCATTAAGCCTGAAGAGTCAGGCCGTTATTTTGGTATCTATGCGTTGGCAGGGCGGGCCACCAGTTTCATTGGACCATTTCTGGTGGCGACTGTTACAGCGCTCAGCGGATCGGCGGCGCTCGGCATGTCGGTGTTGGTCGTGTTATTTGGTGCAGGTTTTCTGCTGGCCAAAGCTACGCCCTATCCGGCTGAGCGTGTTTGAAAATAGGGCGCAGCGATGACGCTGCGCCCTATAGTTCACATCATGCCAGCAGCTTTGGCGCAGGTAACTGCGATCAGTCCGCCGATGATGGGGGCTGCTACGGGCACCCAGGCATAAGACCAATCCGAGCCACCTTTACCCGGAATTGGCAGCAATGCATGGGCGATGCGTGGTCCGAGATCGCGTGCCGGATTGATTGCATAGCCTGTTGGCCCACCCAGTGAAACACCAAGTGCCCAGACAAGCAGGCCGACCATCAGTGGTCCAAGGACGCCTGTTGCACCGACGGCCTTTGCCCCAATGGCAATGACAACGAATACCAACACGAAAGTGCCAATGATCTCTGTGAGGCAATTTGCCGGAAGATTGCGGATGGCAGGTCCGGTGCAGAAGACGCCGAGCTTGAGGCCTTTGTCTTCCGTTGGCTTCCAGTGGGGCAGGTAGGCGAGATAGACAAGCACTGCACCTGCGAAAGCACCAAGCATCTGCGCCGCAATATAGGGCGCTACGTTAGCCGCCGGAAAACTACCGGCCGCAAAAAAGGCAAGCGTCACGGCAGGGTTTAGATGACCTGCACTGCCAGCTGCAAATCCAACCATCACGCCGCAGAGAACCGCAAAGCCCCAGCCTGCGGTAATGACGATCCAGCCGGAATTCTGGCCTTTGGATTTTGCAAGAAGCACGTTTGCAACCACGCCATCGCCCAACAGGATAAGTACCATTGTGCCAAGAAATTCGCCGATAAAACCATTACGCATCATCTACTCCGAGAAAATAATTTAGGTACTAAAAAGCCGCCCGGTGAGCGGATTTACTCACCGGCTGTCGATAATCATTGATCGTTTTCAAGTTTGGTTTGTTACGAGAGCCTTCGTTTTAGAGCCCGTTTCGATCTGATTGAATCAGATCGGCGCTCTAAAACCTTTTACTTTAAGCATAATCTTATCGATCCTCGTTCCACTCCGGTCGGATTATGTTCTAATCGACCCAGTTGAGAGACCGCTGCACGGCCTTCTCCCACGCGTTGAACAGACTGGTGCGTTCCTTTGCCGTCATCTTTGGATGCCAGCGCTGGCCGACCTGCCAGTTCTCAATAATGTCGTTGGTCGACTTCCAATAGCCGACCGCAAGCCCAGCCGCATAAGCTGCACCCAGGGAAGTGGTTTCGATGATCTTCGGACGCACGACCGGAACATTCAGAATATCAGACTGAAACTGCATAAGCAGTTCGTTGATGGTCATGCCGCCATCAGCGCGCAGTTCAGTGATCTCTACACCTGAATCCTTGGCCATGGCTTCCAGCACTTCGCGCACCTGATAGGCACTTGCTTCAAGGGCGGCGCGGGCGATGTGACCTTTATTTGCAAAGCGTGTCAGGCCAGCAATGACGCCGCGTGCGGAATCTTCCCAATGCGGTGCATAAAGGCCGGAGAAGGCCGGGACGAAATAGACATCGCCATTGTCTTCGACTGTGCGCGCCAGTGTTTCAATGTCAGCGCTGGCTTTGATAATGCCAAGATTATCGCGCAGCCATTGCACAAGTGCGCCGGTGATGGCAATCGAGCCTTCCAGCGCATAGACTGGCTTTTGTTCACCAAGCTGATATGCAACAGTCGTGAGAAGTCCATAGGTGGATGGAACCAGCTTCTCCCCTGTATTCATCAACATGAAGCAGCCGGTGCCATAGGTGTTCTTGGCTTCGCCCGGATCAAGGCAGGCTTGACCGAAAAGGGCTGCCTGCTGATCGCCCAGAATGCCTGCAAGCTTCACACTGACAAGCGCGGGCAGGGTAATCTCGCCATAGACTTCGCTGGATGAACGAATTTCCGGCAGGCAAGCTGCGGGAATACCGAACAGCTGCAAGATTTCCTCGTCCCATTTGAGCGTAGACAAGTCCATCAACTGCGTGCGTGACGCATTGGTTACATCAGTGATGTGAATGCCGCCATTTGTGCCGCCGGTGAGATTCCAGACAAGCCAGCTATCCATCGTGCCGAACAGCGCATCGCCTGCTTCTGCCTTTTCACGCGCTCCCGGAATATTATCAAGTATCCAGCGCAGTTTAAGGCCGGAGAAATAAGTCGAAATTGGCATTCCGGTCTTATCGCGCAGACGATCTGCACCACCATCTTTCACAAAATGATCGACCAGCTCGTCCGTACGTGTGTCCATCCAGACAATGGCATTATAAAGCGGTGCGCCGGTATTCCTGTCCCACAGCAGCGTTGTTTCGCGCTGATTGGTAATGCCTACGGATGCAATATCGGAAGCCTTGAGCTTCGCTTTCTTCAGCGCTTCGCTGATAACATGCTGCGTATTGCGCCAGATTTCATTGGCATTGTGCTCAACCCAGCCAGCCTTGGGATAGATCTGCTCATGTTCGCGCTGATCCATTGCGACAATATTGCCGTTTCTATCAAAAATAATGAAACGCGAACTGGTGGTTCCCTGATCGATAGAACCGACGAACTGTGTCATTAAAAATGCTCCTCCGCGTTTCATTGCAGTCTAAACTGAACTTAAACGAAAGTGATATGAATGCAAAGAAATAGCCCCCGCAACACCGAAGTTGTGGGGGCTAAAAATTGTTTCAGCAGTTGCTGAAATTAATGGCGGAAGTGACGCATACCAGTCATCACCATGGCAATGCCATGCTCGTCAGCAGCTGCAATCACTTCATCGTCACGCATCGAGCCGCCCGGCTGGATAACCGCAGTGGCGCCTGCCTGAACAGCAGACAGCAAACCGTCAGCAAACGGGAAGAACGCGTCGGATGCAACAACGCAGCCCTTGGTCAGCGGCTCAGCAAGACCGGCTGCTTCTGCTGCATCTTCTGCCTTACGCGCTGCGATACGGGCCGAGTCCACGCGGCTCATCTGGCCTGCGCCGATGCCGACTGTTGCGCCATCCTTGACGTAAACAATGGCGTTCGACTTCACATGCTTGCCAACGCGGAAAGCGAACTTCATGTCGTTGAG
Source organism: Brucella sp. H1_1004 (assembly GCF_047308065.1). Classification (NCBI taxonomy): domain Bacteria; kingdom Pseudomonadati; phylum Pseudomonadota; class Alphaproteobacteria; order Hyphomicrobiales; family Brucellaceae; genus Brucella; species Brucella sp. H1_1004. The sequence continues at coordinate 169,674 of NZ_JAYKZA010000002.1, read as the reverse complement.
TTCGGCTTCGCTCGGGCTCCGCTTGGTGACGACCTTGAGATCAAGGTCATCGACATTGCCGTTGTCGCGTGACTGCACCAGCAGGCCGCCTGCAACGGTTTTCGCTGCAATGCCCTTGGCGCGCGGATCAGGCAGACCGCCCGTTACCAGCAGACGCAGGTTCTTCTTGGCTGCAACGATCGCCTGTGCGCCTTCGGTCGCGTCCGGTGCGATGATGACTTCGGTGAAGATTTTGACGATTTCTTCAGCGGCGGCTTCATCAAGTGTCTTGTTGAGCGCAACAATACCACCAAAGGCCGAAACTGGATCGCAAGCGAGCGCCTTGAGATAGGCTTCCTTGATGGTGGCGGCTTCCGCAACACCGCATGGATTGGCGTGCTTGATGATGGCAACGGCTGCGGTGCGGGCTGGGTCAAACTCGGCTACGAGCTCAAAAGCGGCATCGGTGTCGTTGATGTTGTTATAGGAAAGCTGCTTGCCCTGAAGCTGGGTTGCTGTGGCCACGCCCGGACGCTGTTCGCCCGTCAGATAAAAGCCCGCGGTCTGATGTGGGTTTTCACCATAGCGCATGACGGAGTGCAGCTTGCCTGCAACCGAGCGATAGGTTGGGGTTTCATCATTGATTGCTTCGGCAAACCAGTTGGAAATAGCAGCATCATAAGCGGCTGTGCGTGAAAATGCCTTGGCTGCGAGCTTTTTGCGGAAAGAAAGAGGCAGCGAGCCTTCGTTCTTTTCGAGTTCAGTTACAACGTCTGCATAGTCAGCCGGATCGACAACGGTTGCGACATAGGCGTGGTTCTTTGCCGAGGCGCGGATCATGGCCGGTCCACCAATGTCGATGTTTTCGACAGTGGTGTCGTAGTCGCCGCCCTTGAAGCGGACTTCTTCAAATGGGTAGAGATTAATGACGGCCAGATCGATGCCGCCAATACCGTGGGCTTTCATCGCCGCAACATGTTCAGGATCGTTGCGCACTGCAAGCAGGCCGCCGTGAACCGATGGATGCAGAGTTTTTACGCGCCCGTCCATGATTTCCGGGAAGCCGGTAACTTCCGAAACGTCTTTTACAGGAATGCCTTCGGCGGCAATCGACTTGGCGGTGCCGCCGGTCGAGAGAATTTCAACGCCGTGGGCATGAAGTGCCTTAGCGAAATCGATGAGACCGGTCTTGTCGGACACGGAAAGAAGGGCGCGGCGCACCCGATGAAGATCGGGAGCGGGAATATGCTTGGAGCTGACAGCCATAGGAAACGGTCTCTTCGTTGCTGAAGCGTTTTGCGTTCAGGAAGGGTGGGACGATGGCGAGTTAGCACAGCTGAGACGTGAATCATACCCTAAAAGCCAGAGATCGAAGCTTTATGAGCTAGGTATAGCTTCCGATGGCAACACGGCTGAATTGCCAGTTCACTTCCGGCAGTTCGTGTGCCGGGAACGAGAGTACGATTTGCTTTGATGTCACAGGTCCGCGGAAACCAGCAAAGAAGATGCTGTCTTCAAGCTGCGGAGCCACTTCAAAGCAAGAGAAAGCCCATGTGTCGTCGTGCGGAGCACTTAGATTTATCAGCCCGTTTTCATCAAACGAGATTTCCACCGACGGATGGATATGAAACCGCACAGCAACATTATCGCGGCCATTGGCTTTCAACGCTTTGGCATCGCCACGATAGAAACGGTCGGCACCCTGAATGACACTCCCATTATGTGAAAGCACAACACGGCGTTCATGAAAAATACCGAACAAGCGAACATAGCCATCATGGTTCGCGACAAAACCTTGCCGCCCCTGATCTTCCACACGGTCGCGTTGAACGCGGGTCGGGCCGGCAACGATTGGTGTGCCAATCATGCTGGACAGGCCGGTATTATGACTGAAACGGCATGATGACGTATCATTGATGGTGGCGGTCGAATGTGCGGCAGTTGAGCGACCTAGGGGACGAAATTCCGGCGGGCCGTAACGGTCGATGCCGGAATTTACAATATAGCGCTGGCGCCCTGAGGACATTTCAAAGGCGAGGCAACCGGCATGGGCATCGCGCGATGCCGTCACCGGCGGCGGCAGACCCGTATCGGCGATAATCGTGGTCGCCCCCATCGAAAGGCGTTCATAACCGGAATAGGGCGCGTGTGTCAGCGGTGAGCCTGCGGTTTCATCATGACGCAGCACGGAAATGATGCGCTCAGACAAGGTCGGGCCGACGCCGTTAAACAATGCGAGACTTCCATCCTGATGTCGGAAGAAACGCAGCGCCGGCAACATACGCTCGACCGCTTCGATCAATGCCTTTGGCGGGGATTCCGTGCCATTGGCATAGGTCTGACGCAGCGGCAGAAGATCGGCCAGCAATTCAAGGATCGTCACCGGATTGCGCGAGGTATGCCCGCCATCAGGAAGGATTTGCCGTTTCAATTCATATTCGAGATTGCGGCGTGCGGCGCGCGCGGTCGGCGGCGAAACGGGTAGGGCAAGTGCTGCAAAGGCAAGCGCAATGCGCGCACGCAGACGTTCTTCGCCGTCATCCATGGCGGAGGCGACGGTGCGCAGATAACGCACTTGCATGGCAAGCGAACGCATAAACTTGCGATAAGCAGGTAGTTCTGCGCCAGACAAAATCAGATTGGAATGCTGCAGCCAAGCGATGATGCGCTGCGCCGTTACTTCCGGCGACCAGGCAAGACCGCCGATGCGCTTGCCATAAAAACGCATCCAGTCATCGACCAGTGCGCGCGCGTTTGCGGTGGCAAGTTCGCTGTTGGCACTTTTGAGATGCCTAAGCCAGCCAAAGCCCTGAAGCGCTGCTTCCCATTCCGATGTTGGTGGTTCGACTGCAAAAGGCGACATGCCGCCAGTTTCAACAAGCCGACCAGCCAGCGCGAAACGACCGTGGTAGAATTCCTGTGCCAATTGTGGATCGGCAACGCGGAGATCGGGGGGAGCAATCAGGATGCGTTCCGGCGTGAAGCCGGTGAAACGCCAGCGGTAAAGCGGGCCCATGCGCAGGCGACGGCTAAACTTGCGCCAAGCCTGTGCAACAGCCAGTCCCCAAAGATGCGGGGTTTCGCTCAACGCGACTGCCACCCTCTCGTTCTCCGTATTCAAATTCATTCGCAATGGACCCGATAAGGCAGGTCCGTCCTTTCACGTCATGATGTATCGAAATGCCGGTTTCCGGACTTCGGAATCATGCATTCTTAGAATCGTCTATAATGGTGAATCGAGTGTTAACCATAATGGGTGCAAAGCACCCATTATGCCAAATCCATCGATTTTAATCAGCAATTGCTAACTGATTAAAGCGCGTCGCAATTTATCGTATTCAAGAGACGCGCTTTAAGTCGTTGTTTTCACGCATGTCGTTATCGGATTGAAGCGGGATCAGAAATTAGTCCAGTGGACTAATTTCCCCGCGCAGGCGATTCCCACTTTTCCGCGACATGCTTTAGGCCTTACGTCTGAAACGAGCGGCGAAAAAGCCGTCCATGCCTGCCATATTCGGATTACCATCGAACCTTTCCGGAGGCAGATCGGCAGGGGTTGAGCGCAGGAAGCCTTCTTTGGTGACCAAGCCTTCAAGGCCGGGGCAATCGTCAAGCGTGATAGGATAGGCTTCAATGGCCGGATTTTTGAGCGCATTGCGGGCCATGTCCTCGCCCTCCTGCGGATGCAACGAGCAATTGGAGAACAATATCGTGCCGCCGGGTTTCACAAGCGTGATGGCCTTCTCAAGCATTTTGGCCTGAAGTGTCGCGAGCTTCTTAATATCCTGCGGTGTTTTGGTCCATGGCACATCCGGGTGACGGCGCACGGTGCCGGTGGATGAGCAGGGCGCATCCAGCAATACGGCATCAAACAACGTATCCGGCTTGAAATCCATCATATTGCTTGCAACCGTGCGGGCTTTAAGGCCCAGACGTTCCAGATTGCCGTCTAGGCGCTTGAGGCGGTTCTCTGACATATCAAGCGCTGTCACATCAGCACCCTGAAGCACAAGCTGTGCTGTCTTACCGCCGGGGGCTGCACAAAGATCGGCCAAGCGCTTGCCTTTGATGTCGCCCATCAGGCGCGCTGGCAAGCTTGCGGCGGCATCTTGCACCCACCATTCGCCTTCGGCAAAGCCGGGCAGGTCGGTGAGGTTGCCCGCAACCGTTTCAAGACGGACAGAACCGTTAGGCAAGGCTACACCGCTGAGCTTCTCTGCCCATTCCTTCGGATCACCTTTAACGGTGAAATCGATTGGCGGCTCGTAACCATGCATAGTCAAAATAGCTTCGGTTTTCTTGGGGCCATAGGAATCGATTAGGCTTCTTGAAAACCATTCCGGCACATTTTTTTCAGGCTGCAATGTGTGCTCGAGCGCGCGTTCTTTGTTACGCGACAGACGACGCAGAAGAGCGTTCACCAGACCTGCATATTTGCGATTGCGCGGGTCATAATTTGCCGCTTCAACGGCCAGATCAACCGCTGAATGATCGGGCAGGTTGAGATAGAAAATCTGCGCGACAGCAACATGCAGCAAGTGTTTGAGCGCATGCGCATTTTCTGGCAATGGGCGATCAAGACGCTTGTTGATCGCCCTATCAATGCTGCCGCGATTGCGCAGTGCGGAGCCCAAAATGGCGCGAACCAGCGCGCGGTCGCGTGGTTCGAGCGCGAGATATTGCGGATGCCCGTGGCTGTTATCTGTCAGACCGTCAAGCGATGTGTTCTTTTCAATCACCGCACCAAGCAGCCGGGCCGCAGTCAGACGTGCAGCAAGACCGGGCCTTTGCTGTTCAGCACGGTCTGCGACGTAATCATGTGTCTGCGACTTGTTATTTCCACGCTTCGGCGCAGGTTTCTTATCGTTCACGCTGTTCTACTTTATCTAACGCTTGGGATGCGTTTTTACGACCACGGGCCTCGGTAGCCAGAATTGGAACCACCGCTGTTATTTTTGTCTGCATTACCACTAGTTTGCCCCCAAGGACCACTGTTTTGTGCAGGGGCCGCGTTTCGCTGCGTTATTCCCGCTGAGCGAATACCCATTTCAGCTGCCATCTGTTCGAGTGCCTGAATACGATTGTCGGTATCAGGGTGGGTCGAGAACAGATTGTCTGCACCACGTCCGCTTAGCGGATTGATGATGAACATATGCGCTGTCGCGGGGTTATGTTCGGCTTCTTCATTGACAACAGACTTGGCGCCACGCGCAATCTTGCCAAGAGCTGAGGAAAGCCAGAGCGGGTTGCCGCAAATCTCGGCACCACGACGATCGGCTGCATATTCGCGGGTGCGGCTGACGGCCATCTGCACGATCATTGCCGCAAAAGGCGCTACGATCATCGCGAGGATCGTGCCGATCACGCCGATGATGCCATTGCCGTTTTCGCGGTTTCCACCAAGGAAGAAAGCGAAATTGCCGAGCATGGAAATCGCACCGGCAAGCGTTGCCACGATTGTCATGGTCAGCGTATCGCGGTTTTGAACGTGCGCCAGCTCATGCGCCATCACACCCGCAACCTCTTCTGGCGTCAGGCGGTTGAGAAGGCCAGTTGTGGCTGCAACGGCAGCATTTTCCGGGTTGCGACCTGTGGCAAAGGCGTTGGGCTGGTCTTCATGGATGATATAGACTTTTGGCATCGGTAGTCCTGCATTGGCAGCGAGACCACTGACCATCCGATAATAATCGGAGCCGGAACGCTCATCGACTTCCTGCGCATTATACATGCGCAGCACCATTTTGTCGGAGTTCCAATAGCCAAACAGGTTCGTGGCTACAGCGACCACGAGCGCGATCATCATGCCGCCGCCGCCGCCCAACAAATAACCAATGCTCATGAACATGACTGTCATGAGAGCAATCAGCATGGCAGTTTTCATCATATTCATGTGTCGAGATCTCCAATTCAGCAACAGTTTATATCAATCGGGGTTTTGCTTACCCACGAAGTTTAACTATATGATGGGTATGGAACGTTACCGCTTCAATAATGGATTTGCCGCTTATGACCGATAAGTTCAACGAAACAGAATTGAATGACAACGCTGATCGGCGCAAAATCGACACGCTGCCGCCAGCAGCTCAGCGCGCGTTAAGGGAAGCAGAAGAACGCCGCGCCGCCGAAAGCGCTGAAATACTTCCGCGCGAGATTGGCGGGCGCGGCGGTAAAGATCCAGCGCGCTTTGGCGACTGGGAAATTAAGGGGCGAACGATAGATTTTTGAGCTGTTCGGGGCGTGCATTTTGAAAATCAAGGCAATTTCCATAGTCGCTCCGAGTGGCAGTAAAATCGCTTCCGGCGAGAAGACGCTTGAAGTGAGAAAGTGGGTTCCTGATGTTACTCCCTATGAAGATGTTCTAATCGTAGAGAATAAATTTTTCCTGGGCGATATGATCAGCGTTGACCCGGATGGCTATGCGCTGGCGGTTGTGAAAATTGTGCATGTTCGTCCATTTACGCTAGACGACCTAGCGGCTGCTTGCGCTTCGTCTTTTGAAGATGGGTGGTTTGCATGGGAGCTTTCAGATGTGCGGCCGTTGGCAAATCCAATCTCCGCATTGGCTGCGAGAAAAATCTATGAGCTAGATATGGGCAACCTGGTCTTCAGTTGAAATTAAAAGCCCCGGTTTCCCGGGGCTTTTTACTACTTCTTGTTCTGGCGGTTTTCGATCAGATCATCCACGACGCCCGGATCGGCGAGTGTCGACGTATCGCCAAGCGAGCCGAACTCATCTTCAGCAATCTTGCGCAGGATACGGCGCATGATCTTGCCCGAACGGGTTTTCGGCAGGCCGGGTGAAAACTGAATCTTATCCGGCGTTGCGATAGGCCCGATTTCCTTGCGCACATGCTGTGTCAGCTCTTTGCGCAGGGCTTCTTCGTCCTGCACGCTTTCGCCGGTCATCAGCGTAACATAGCAATAAATGCCCTGTCCCTTGATTGGGTGCGGATAGCCGACAACGGCGGCTTCCGATACCGAATGGTGCGAGACGAGCGCCGACTCAATTTCCGCCGTGCCGAGACGATGGCCGGAAATGTTGAGCACGTCATCGACGCGGCCGGTGATCCAGTAATAGCCGTCTTCATCGCGACGGCAGCCGTCACCTGTGAAATACTTGCCCTTATAGGTGGAGAAGTAAGCCTCGATGAAGCGCTTGTGATCGCCGTAAAGTGTGCGCATCTGGCCCGGCCAGCTGTCGATGATACAAAGATTGCCATCGACTGCGCCTTCAACAACAGCGCCTTCATTATCAACCAACTGTGGCTTTACACCAAAGAATGGGCGGGTTGCAGAACCCGGCTTGAGATCGGTTGCGCCCGGCAATGGTGTAATCAGAATACCGCCGGTTTCTGTCTGCCACCATGTATCAACGATTGGCGAATGCTGATCGCCGACTACGTTGTAATACCATTCCCATGCTTCCGGGTTGATCGGCTCGCCGACTGAGCCGAGAAGGCGCAGCGTGGAACGCGACGAGCGGGTAACAAAGTCATCGCCTGCGCCCATCAGCGCGCGGATCGCCGTTGGTGCAGTGTAGAAGATGTTGACATGATGCTTGTCAATCACTTCCCAGAAACGTCCCTGATCAGGGAAATTGGGGACGCCTTCAAACATCAGTGTTGTTGCGCCATTGGCCAGCGGTCCGTAGACGATATAGGAATGGCCTGTGACCCAGCCCACATCCGCAGTACACCAGTAGATGTCGCCGTCATGATAGTCGAAGACATATTGGTGTGTCATCGATGCATAGACGAGATAGCCGCCGGTGGTGTGCAGCACACCCTTAGGCTTGCCGGTTGAGCCGGACGTATAAAGAATGAACAGCGGATCTTCCGCATTCATCGGTTCTGGTTCGCAAGTCGGTTCGACGCTTGCGACTTCCTGATGATACCAAAGATCGCGGCCCGGGCCCCAGCTGACCTTGCCGCCGGTGCGGCGTACAGTCAGAACCTTGTTGACGAACACATACTGCTTGGCGGCAATGTCGATAGCCGTGTCGGTGTTCTCTTTCAGCGGGACTGGCTTGCCGCCACGCACGCCTTCATCGGCTGTGATAACGAAAGTGGATTCGCAGTCAACGATACGACCTGCCAGCGCTTCTGGCGAGAAACCAGCGAAAACAACGGAATGCACTGCACCGATACGGGCGCAGGCCAGCATCGCATAGGCGGCTTCCGGGATCATCGGTAGATAGATGGTAACGCGATCGCCTTTCTTGACGCCATGCTTTTTGAGCACATTGGCAAGGCGGCAGACATTTTCATGCAGCTCGCGATAGGTGATCTTTTTGTCGATATAGGGATTGTCGCCCTCCCATATAATCGCAACCTGATCGCCACGGCTTTTCAGATGACGGTCGATACAGTTGTAGGAGATGTTGGTAACACCGTCCTCATACCACTTGATCGAAACGTCGCCGTTGAAATCGGTATTTTTGACTTTGGTGAAGGGTTTGAACCAATCAATCCGTCGGCCGTGCTTGGCCCAGAATCCATCCGGGTCGGTCACGCTCTCATTATACCATTCGAGATATTTCTCGTTGTCGATGAGCGTGTTTTTCTTTGCCTCCGGCAGAACAGGGTAAAGCTTTTCCGACATGTCGTCCTCCTTGCTGTCCGGCGATCCTCCCGCCGCAATCGATAGCTCGCATCGGGGCGAAGCTATCGCCAGACTCATCTACATTCCGTCTGGCTCAACGTAAATTAGACATTCGGATCGACTATGGTCCACAGTGACGCAGCATGAAAATATGATCAGCGTGGCAGCACTCATACCTAGACGATGCTAACATATTGTTTTTACTTTTTAAAAACTAATTTCTGCAATTATAATTTCTGTGGGGTCCGCTGAATGTTCACAATGAGATTCCTATAAAAAGGGGAAATCGCCATGACGACATCCGCTTTTCTTTCAAAGTCTGCTTTTGAATTACAGCTTGCCGGTTACGGTCTGACAACGGCAAAGCTTTTCTACCATATGCCTGATCATCCGCATTTGCTGCAGCTTTTTGTCTGGCAGGATTATGATCTCGCACCGGAATTTCCGGTGCTGCATCATTTCATAGAATTCTGGAAAGAAAAGATCGATGGCCCGCTGCATTCGGTTGTCTATGCGCATTGCAAACTGCTGGGGCCATCAGACTGGAAGCATTTAAAGGGAGAAATGCTGCTGCATTGATAAAACAATCAGGCGGATGGTGAATAGGCCCGTCCGCCAAAGATTGCTGAGCCAACACGCACAGAGGTTGCACCGAAACTAACCGCAGTCTCGAAGTCGCCGGACATGCCCATGGAGAGCTTTTCGACGCCTGCTTCGCGGGCGATCTTTTCCAGCAGTGCAAAATGCGGCCCAGGATTTGCATCCGCTGGCGGGATACACATCAGACCTTCTATTGAGAGGCCGTGTTCCGTGCGGCAGCGTTCGACAAAGGCAACAGCCTCTTTTGGCGGTATGCCAGCTTTTTGTTCTTCAAGGCCGGTATTCACTTGTACATAGAGCTTTGGACTTTTGCCCTGCTTTTTGATCTCGACAGCTAAAGCGGCGGCGATCTTCTCGCGGTCCACAGTTTCGATCACATCAAACAGAGCAACAGCATCGGCTGCTTTGTTTGATTGCAGCGGTCCGATGAGATGTAATTCAATATCGGAATAGGCTTCGCGTAAGCCTGGCCACTTGGCTTGCGCTTCCTGAACGCGGTTCTCACCAAACACCCGCTGACCGAGATCGAGCGCCGGGCGAATTTCGTCTGCATCGAATGTTTTGGACACAGCAACGAGTGTGACAGAGCCTTTTTTGCGGTGCGCTTCTTTCTCTGCATTTGCAATCGCGGTCTTGACCGTGTTCAGGTTCGAACCAATATCTGACATGAAACTCTCGCTTTCAGGCTTTTAAGTCCGCAAAAACTTGACGCTCTCGCCAATACGTGGTGAAGGTCGCCATTAAATATCGACTCTCCTTATTGCATCACCTTCGTACGAGTAAATACGCTCATGGCATCCGAACGTTATAATCCGCGTGTTGCGGAAGCACATTGGCAGAAAATCTGGGAAGAAAACCAGACTTTCGAGACTGACAACAGCGATCCGCGCGAAAAATACTACGTGCTCGAAATGTTCCCTTATCCGTCAGGGCGCATTCACATGGGCCATGTGCGTAACTATGCGATGGGTGATGTGGTGGCGCGTTACAAGCGTGCCAAGGGTTTTAACGTCCTTCATCCGATGGGTTGGGACGCATTCGGCATGCCTGCGGAAAACGCGGCAATGCAGAACAAAGTGCATCCGAAAGAATGGACCTATCAGAACATCGACACGATGAAGCGTCAGCTGAAATCCATGGGTCTTTCGCTCGACTGGTCGCGTGAGTTTGCGACCTGCGATGTCGAATACTACCATCGTCAGCAGATGCTGTTCATTGACCTGTTTGAAAAAGGTCTGGTGACGCGCAAGACCTCCAAGGTCAACTGGGACCCGGTCGACAACACCGTTCTCGCCAATGAGCAGGTGGTGGATGGCCGCGGCTGGCGTTCAGGTGCGCTGGTCGAACAGCGCGAACTGACGCAGTGGTTCTTCAAGATCACCGATTTCAGCGAAGACTTGCTGGCTGGTCTCGACACACTTGACCAGTGGCCGGAAAAAGTCCGCGTCATGCAGAAGAACTGGATCGGTAAGTCGGAAGGCTTGCAGGTTCGTTTCGCATTGAATGCGTCTACGGCCCCGGCCGGTTTCTCGGAAGTTGAGGTTTACACGACCCGCCCGGACACGTTGTTCGGTGCGTCTTTCGTGGCGATCTCGCCTGATCATCCGCTGGCTAAGACGCTTGCTGAAAACAATGCTGAGCTGACCTCATTCATTGATGAGTGCCATCAGCATGGCACGTCGCTTGAAGCGCTGGAAAAGGCTGAAAAGAAGGGCTTTGATACTGGCGTTAAGGTCAAGCACCCGTTTGATGAAAACTGGGAGCTGCCGCTCTATGTCGCCAATTTCGTGCTGATGGAATATGGTACGGGCGCGGTGTTCGGCTGCCCGGCGCATGATCAGCGCGATCTGGATTTCGCCAATAAATATGAGCTGAAAGTCACACCAGTTGTTCTGCCAAAGGGTGAGGATGCTGCGAGCTTTAGCGTTGGCGAAACGGCTTTCACCGACGATGGCGTGATGATCAATTCGCGCTTCCTGGATGGTATGACACCGGAAGCAGCATTTGCTGAAGTGGCTGATCGTCTCGAAAAGACTGAGCTTGATGGTCGCCCGCAGGCTCAACGTAAAGTTCAGTTCCGTCTGCGTGACTGGGGTATTTCGCGCCAACGTTACTGGGGTTGTCCGATCCCGATGATCCATTGCGAAAGCTGTGGCGTTAATCCGGTGCCGCGTGCCGATCTGCCGGTCAAGCTGCCGGATGATGTCGAGTTTGACCGCCCGGGCAATCCGCTTGATCGTCATGCAACATGGCGTCATGTGAAGTGCCCGAAATGCGGTGGCGAAGCGCGTCGCGAAACCGATACGATGGATACGTTCGTCGATTCGTCGTGGTATTACACACGCTTCACGGCTCCTTGGGAAAACGAGCCGACAGATCGCGTGGCTGCGGATCGCTGGTTGCCGGTTGATCAGTATATTGGCGGCGTTGAGCATGCGATCCTGCATCTGCTCTATTCGCGCTTCTTCACCCGCGCCATGAAAGTGGCTGGTCATGTCGGCATTGATGAGCCGTTCAAGGGCTTGTTCACGCAGGGCATGGTGGTGCATGAAACCTATAAGGCTAATGGCCAGTGGGTGGCACCTGCCGATATTCGCATTGAAGAATCAGACGGCAAGCGCATTGCGACTATGCTTGATAGTGGCGCTCCGGTTGAAATCGGCTCGATTGAAAAAATGTCGAAGTCGAAGAAGAATGTGGTCGATCCGGACGACATTATCTCGTCTTACGGTGCTGATACTGCACGCTGGTTTATGCTCTCCGACAGCCCGCCAGAACGGGATGTGATCTGGACGGAAGCGGGTGCCGAAGGTGCACATCGCTTTGTGCAGCGCGTGTGGCGTCTGGTTTCGGAAGCTGCTCCTGTTCTGAAGGATGTTGTTGCGAAGTCCGGTGCAGAAGGCGAAGCACTTGCTGTTACGAAAGCTGCGCACAAGACGGTTCAGGCTGTCGGCGATGACATTGAAAAGCTCGCTTTCAACCGCGCTGTTGCCCGTCTTTACGAACTGGTCAACACACTTGCAGCACCATTGCAGCAGGTTGCATCTGGTAAGGCTGATGAGCAGCTAAAGGGCGCTGTGCGCGAGGCCACTGAAATGCTAGTTCTGATGCTGGCACCGATGATGCCGCATTTGGCTGAACAATGTGTGAGCGAGCTTGGTGGAACAATTGCTGGCGAGCAAACGATTGCCGCAACTGCGCCATGGCCGAAGTTTGATGCAGCGATGATCGTGGAAAACGAGATCGTTCTGCCGGTTCAGATTAACGGTAAGAAGCGTGGTGATTTGACAATCGCGCGCGACGCTGATCAAGCTACAATCCAACAGGCAGTGCTCGAACTTGACTTTGTCAAGGCAGCTCTCGAAGGGGGCACGCCGAAGAAGATCATCGTGGTTCCGCAAAGGATCGTCAATGTCGTTGCCTGATCGCTTCATGACCGCTGTTAAGAACCTCCGCGTTGCCGTTGTGGCACTCGGAGCTGCGGTTCTTCTGGCTGGCTGCACCGTGCAGCCGCTCTATTCGGGCGGCGGCAGTGCTGGCAGCACCATCGGTGGCAGTGTTACGCCGGATATGCGCTCGAAGCTGGCATCGATCTCGGTTGAGCCGGTGAATGACATTTATGGTGTTCAGGTTCGCAACCGGCTGATTTTCTTGCTTTCGGGCGGCGCTGGCGAGCCTGCAAATCCGGTCTATAAACTCCGTCTTGGTCTGAGCAAGTCGGTCACGTCATTTGTCAGTGTTGATATTGGCGATCAGACTGATCGCACGGGCCGTCCATCGGCAGGTACGGTCAATGCAAAGTCCAACTTCGTGTTGTTTGATAAGGACGGCAAGCCGTTGAAAGCCGGTACGCGCACTGTTGGCGCGTCGTTTGACCGTCCGCGTCAGGAATTTGCAAACCTGCGTGCAGAGCGTGATGCGACCAAGCGTGCTGCCGAAGAACTGGCCGAGCAGATTTATCTCGCCATCGCGATGCAGATGTCGAAGCTCTGAGCGGATTAGTTCGTTGAATTATAAAAGGCGGCGCATCTTGTGCCGCCTTTTGCTTATCTGACAGAGGAAATTATGCGGCTCGTTTCATTCTCAGCAAAAGGCTATCGTTCACTTCGGTCTGTCCGGTTTGATCTCGGACAGGTTACGGTTTTTGTTGGTGAAAATGGTGCCGGGAAATCCAATCTCTATCGCGCCCTGCAATTGGTGAAGGCTGCCGCCCAAGGTACGTTCTCAAATGAAATTGTCCGTGAAGGTGGCATGCAATCCGCCATGTGGGGCGGTGTGCGGCGCAAGCAGGAGTCCGCCCGAATCATTCTTGAAGCCGAGTTTGAAGACGAACGGCTTGCCTCGCGCTTGTCTTATCGTGTCGAGGCTGGTCTGCCGCCGCCGGTATCGGGTGCATTTCCGTTCGAACCACAGATCAAGCAAGAGCAGCTTAATCTCGATACCGGGCGACGTCCTGTTGATCTCATGGATCGCAAAGGACCTGCGGTTTTTGCGCGCGACGGGGAGGGGCGGCGAACCGAACATCCAAGTCGTCTTTTGACGTCGGAGAGTGCATTGTCGGTGCTTGGACAATCCGGGCATTATCCTGAGATCGGTGATCTCGCGGCGCAAATGCGCGGCTGGCGTTTCTATCATGGTTTCAGAAGTGACCGCGATGCACCTATGCGTCAGCCATCAATCGCAGCAACCGCTTCGATGCTCGATGAAGACGGCAACAATCTCGCTTCGGTCTTTGCGACGCTTGCGCATATCCGTCAGGATACGGTTGATCTCGGTGAGTTGATTGCAAGTGCGCTTGAAGGCGCGAAGCTCGATACCCCCTATCCGCAAGAGACGGCGACATTTGGTCTGAGTTTCCCAGCTTTTCCGCATCGCGTGTTTAGTCCGGGTGAGTTGTCCGATGGGCAGATACGTTTGCTGGCTTTGGCTGGGGCGCTTTTGTCTTACCGCTTGCCGCCTTTGATTGCTTTGAATGAGCCAGAGGCAAGCCTGCATCCCGATATGATACCATCGCTTGCTAAGATGATCGCGCGCGCTTCTGAGCGCAGCCAGATATGGGTGGTGACACATTCGGCTCGGCTTGCTGAGGCGATTACCGAATATTGCGGTAGCAGGCCGATCCATGTTGCAAAGCATGATGGCGAAACGGAACTTGGATAAACAAAAACGGCGGATCACTGATCCGCCGTTTTGTATTTTAATCAGTGAACTGATTAAGCGATTTTCTGGCCAGTCTTCGCCCAGTCGGCGAGGAATGTTTCGAGGCCCTTGTCGGTCAGCGGATGCTTGACGAGTGCCTTGAGTGTTGCTGGTGGTGCAGTAACAACGTCTGCGCCGATGAGAGCAGCTTCCTTGACGTGGTTTACGGTGCGAACCGAAGCAGCCAGGATTTCGGTACGGAAATCGTAGTTGTCGAAGATGGTACGGATTTCAGCAATCAGTTCCATGCCGTTGATGCCCATATCATCGATACGGCCGATGAATGGCGAAACGAATGTAGCACCAGCCTTTGCAGCGAGCAGAGCCTGATTGGCTGAGAAGCAGAGCGTCACGTTGGTTTTGTGACCATCGGAGGTCAGTGCCTTACAAGCCTTGAGGCCATCGAGCGTCAATGGCAGCTTGATGCAGATATTGTCTGCGATCTTGGCAATGACGGCAGCTTCCTTCATGATCTGCTCATATTCTGTTCCAGCAACTTCAGCCGAAACCGGACCCTTGACGAAGGAGCAGATTTCTTTGGTTACTTCAAGAATATCGCGGCCGGACTTCAGGATCAGCGATGGATTGGTGGTCACGCCATCAACCAGACCGAGATCGTTGAGTTCGCGGATTTCCTTGACGTCCGCAGTGTCGACGAAAAACTTCATAACAGCGTTCCTCCATAATGAGCGCGGGTTAGGGGATTTAAATTGATTTAAATCCGGCAAGGTGGCTTTTCTTTAGCGCAAAGCCGCGCCAAGGTCACGCTATCATGTCGAAAGATTCGCACGATATTTTGAGCCTGTTTGCGGAGCCCACCCAAAGCGTGGTGCCGGTGCTTGTACCTATGCCCGCAGAGCGTCCTTATTCTTATATGGTACCGGCTGGAATGCATGTCCAGCCCGGTTCGATCGTGCGCGTGCCTTTGGGGCCGCGCGAGGTTGCGGGCATTGTCTGCGATGGCGCCACCGATGCGGTGGATTCCAAAAAACTGCGGGCAATTACTGAAGTTTTTGATTGCCCGCCTGTCGATGGCGAAATGCTGCGCTTCATGCGCTGGGCCGCAGATTATACACTTTCGCCGCCCGGAATGGTGGCGCGGATGGTGTTGCGCGCGCCTGCGGCCTTTGATCCTGAGCCAAAAGTGCCGGGGATTCGTTACAATGGTAGTGAGCCAGAACGAATGACCGTTGCACGCGCTCGCGTAATGGAGTTGGCGCGTGACGGGCTTGCCTGGACACGTTCAGGCCTTGCGCATGCTGCCGGTGTCTCGCTGACGGTTGTAGATGGCTTGAAAACGCAGGGCGTGTTTGAAGAAGTCATTTTGCCTCCGCCCGCAGTGGTGGCAACGCCTGACACGAGTTATGCGCGAGCAGCACTTTCGGAAGATCAACAAGCGGCTGCTGAAATGCTGGCCGAATCAGTTGAAGCAGATGCTTTTTCCGTATCGCTGCTTGATGGCGTGACCGGATCGGGCAAAACCGAAGTTTACTTTGAAGCGGTGGCCAAGGCACTTGATCAGTGCAAGCAGGTGCTGATTCTCCTGCCTGAAATTGCTCTGACGCAGCAATTTCTTGACCGTTTCCATGATCGTTTTGGCTCAAAACCTGCGGAATGGCACTCTGATCTTGCACCGCGAACCCGCGAGCGTGTTTGGCGGCAAGTGACTGAAGGCACAGTCCGGGTGGTTGCCGGTGCGCGTTCGGCATTGTTTTTGCCATTCAAAGAACTTGGCCTGATCGTGGTCGATGAAGAACATGATCCGGCTTACAAGCAGGAAGATCGCGTCTATTACAATGCGCGGGATATGGCCGTGGTGCGTGGTCATATTGGTGGTTTTCCGGTGATACTGGCGTCGGCGACGCCATCTATCGAGAGCCAGGTCAATGCTGATCAGGGGCGATACAAGCGAATCAAGCTTTATGGTCGTTATGCGGAAGCGGCACTGCCGACACTGAAAACCATTGATATGCGACGGTCGCCGCCGCCGCCGGGGCGATTTTTGTCGCCAGCGCTCACAGAAGCTGTGGGTAAAACAGTGGAACGCGGTGAGCAGGCGCTGCTGTTTCTCAACAGGCGCGGTTATGCGCCGCTTACGCTGTGCCGTGTCTGCGGCCATCGTTTTCAGTGTCCGCAATGTTCCAGCTGGCTGGTCGAGCATCGCTTTCGCAAGCAGTTGATGTGTCATCAATGTGGCTATCACGAGCCAGTGCCGGAAGCCTGCCCGGAATGCGGTACGCTTGATCATCTGGTCGCTTGTGGCCCCGGCGTGGAGCGGATTGCGGAAGAAGTAGCCGCAACCTTCCCGGATGCGCGAATCATTGTGCTGTCATCGGATATGGCGGGTGGTGTGAAGCGTCTGCGGCTTGAACTGGATGCCATCGCCAAGGGCGAGGCGGATATCGTTATCGGTACACAGCTTGTCGCCAAGGGGCATAACTTCCCCAATATGACGCTCGTTGGCGTGGTGGATGCCGACCTTGGGCTTGCTAATGGCGATCCACGTGCGGCTGAACGCACATTCCAGTTGCTCAATCAGGTGACAGGTCGTGCAGGGCGTACGGGCCGCAAAAGTCTCGGCCTTTTACAAACCTATCAGCCTGATCATCCAGTGATGAAGGCTATTATTAGTGGCGATTCGGAAGCCTTTTATGCACGCGAAATCGAAGAGCGGGAGCGTAGTGTTCTGCCGCCTTTTGGGCGTCTCGCGGCACTCATTATCTCTGCGGATAACCGGCCAGATGCCGAGAACCATGCGCGTGCGTTGCGCCGTGCAGCCCCCGCATCACCAGAGATTTCTGTGCTAGGACCAGCAGAGGCACCACTTGCGATTGTGCGTGGGCGCCATCGCTTCCGTATCCTCATTCACGGAACAAAACGCGCAGATATTCAAGGGTTTATACGTGCTTTGTTGGCTGCTTCTCCAAAAGAACGCGGTTCGATCCGGGTGAATATTGACATTGATCCGCAAAGCTTCCTTTAGACAGCTGATATTTTGGTTATGCTGGCCTGCAAACGGCGTCTTCGCGCGCTTCCGGTGCTCACGTACTTCAAGTACGCTGCGCGCCGGTTCTCCTAATCCACCGTTTTCGGCCTAGCAAAACCAAAATCTGCGCTGTCTAACCACCTCAGAGAGCAGGCATGACAACAAGCCCTGATTTCAGCTACAGAGTGCAAGATTGATAAGAGGATAACATCTGATGGAATTCTATCTTCCTGCGACAACTGGCGAATGGCTTGCATGGAGTGCGGCAGTCGTAACAGCGCTGGCCGGTGTCGTCATGTTGTTTGCACCCGGCATCACAATGAAGCTGCTGCGTCTGCAGCCGATCAATGCACGCCCGGAAGCTTACAGCTCCATTCGCGCAGTTCTGGCTGGTCCATATCTGGGTGTAGGACTTGGTTGTCTGATTTTTGCACAGCCATTTTTGTGGGTTGTGCTTGGGGCTGTTTGGGGATTTGCGCTGTTCGGACGCTTCATTTCGATGATGTCGGACAAAGGTGCAACTTTTTACAATATCATCGCTGCCGTCATCGAATTTGCACTTGCTGCCGCAGCTCTGCTTTACGCTTTTGGCTTTATCAGCTGAAGTTGGATTGCTGTGCTAAAAAGCATCATGCTTGATTAGTGAGCTTAGTCAGTCGTTTTCTAACCTAAAATAGCGGCAAAACTTACACAAAAGTGCGGGATTCGCGTGTTGCGAGTCCGGTTCGTCTATGCTAGACGGCAATCACATTTCGGTGTTGTCGCGCTCGCGCGTCAGGGGTTCCCCGGAAACATTCAATAAAATCATCTGCTTGGGCCATTTGGTCCTGCTGAACTCCCAAAAAGATGGTTTCAACGTAGAGAGCAGGTTGTTCGTGGCAGAAACGTCTTCGCTCATTTCAGGTGTCGCACAGCGCTACGCCGGATCGTTGTTTGAGCTTGCGCTCGATGCAAAATCCGTTGCTGCTGTGGAAAAAGATCTTGGCCGTTTCGAGGCGCTTCTGAGCGGAAGCGAAGACCTGAAGCGTCTGATTTCCAGCCCGGTCTTCAATGCGGAAGACCAGCTTCACGCCATTGGCGCGATTGCTGATAAGGCTGGCATCAAGGGTCTTGTCGGCAATTTCCTGCGCGTCGTGGCGTCTAATCGCCGCCTTTTCGCGTTGCCTGGCATTATCGCCGCTTTCCGTGCGATTGCAGCCGAACATCGCGGTGAAATTTCCGCCGATGTTATCTCTGCGCACGAATTAACTGCTGCACAGCAGAACGAATTGAAGGCAACGCTGAAGGGCGTCGCCGGCAAGGACGTGACGATCAATGTCACCGTCGATCCTTCGATCCTCGGCGGGCTTGTCGTCAAAATGGGTTCGCGTCAGATCGACACGTCCCTTCGCACAAAACTTTCTTCTCTCAAGCTTGCACTGAAAGAGGTCGGCTGATGGACATCCGCGCCGCGGAAATTTCCGCTATCCTGAAAGAGCAAATCAAGAACTTCGGCAAGGAGGCTGAGGTCTCCGAAGTCGGTCAGGTTCTGTCCGTTGGCGACGGTATCGCCCGCGTTTACGGTCTGGACAATGTTCAGGCTGGCGAAATGGTCGAATTCCCTGGTGGTATTCGCGGCATGGCGCTTAACCTCGAAACCGACAATGTCGGTGTGGTTATTTTCGGCGCCGACCGTGACATCAAGGAAGGCGACGTCGTCAAGCGTACCGGCGCGATCGTTGACGTTCCAGTCGGTCCAGGCCTGCTCGGCCGCGTTGTCGATGCTCTCGGCAACCCAATCGACGGCAAGGGTCCAATCGTTGCTACTGAACGTCGCCGCGTCGACGTTAAGGCGCCGGGCATCATTCCGCGTAAGTCGGTTCATGAGCCAATGTCGACCGGCCTCAAGGCTGTTGACGCTCTGATCCCTGTTGGTCGTGGTCAGCGCGAGCTGGTCATCGGTGACCGTCAGACCGGTAAAACCGCGATCATTCTCGATACTTTCCTGAACCAGAAGCCAATCCACGACAACGGCCCAGACAGCGAAAAGCTTTATTGCGTTTACGTTGCTATCGGCCAGAAGCGTTCGACTGTTGCTCAGTTCGTTAAGGTTCTCGAAGAACGCGGCGCTCTTGAATATTCCGTCGTGATCGCGGCTACCGCTTCTGATCCGGCTCCGATGCAGTATCTTGCACCATTCGCAGGCTGCGCAATCGGCGAATATTTCCGTGACAATGGCCAGCACGCTCTGATCGGTTATGACGATCTTTCCAAGCAGGCTGTCGCTTACCGTCAGATGTCGCTTCTGCTTCGTCGTCCTCCGGGCCGTGAAGCGTATCCGGGCGACGTTTTCTACCTTCACTCGCGTCTTCTCGAGCGCGCTGCGAAGCTCAACGACGAAAACGGCGCTGGTTCGCTGACGGCTCTGCCAGTCATCGAAACGCAGGGTAACGACGTTTCCGCGTTCATTCCGACCAACGTGATCTCGATCACTGACGGCCAGATCTTCCTCGAAACCAACCTGTTCTATCAGGGTATCCGTCCTGCTGTTAACGTGGGTCTGTCGGTTTCGCGCGTTGGTTCGTCCGCTCAGATCAAGGCCATGAAGCAGGTTGCCGGTTCGATTAAGGGTGAACTCGCCCAGTATCGTGAAATGGCAGCATTTGCTCAGTTCGGTTCGGATCTTGATGCTTCGACACAGCGCTTGCTTAACCGCGGTGCACGTCTGACCGAACTTCTCAAGCAGCCACAGTTCTCGCCGCTCAAGACGGAAGAACAGGTTGCCGTGATTTACGCTGGCGTGAATGGCTATCTCGACAAGATCGCCGTCAACCAGGTTGGCAAGTTCGAAGCGGGTCTTCTTTCTTCGCTGCGCACCGAGCACAAGGATGTTCTCGACGCGATCCGCGATGAAAAGGCACTCACCGACAACATCAAAGCAAAGCTCAAGGCAGCGGTCGACGCGTTCGCCAAGTCTTTCGCTTGAACTTTGTGACGGGATGAACGGATGCCTTCACTAAAGGATCTGAGAAACCGTATCGCCTCGGTCAAGGCGACGCAGAAAATCACCAAGGCGATGCAGATGGTCGCCGCGGCGAAGCTGCGCCGTGCCCAGGAAGCTGCAGAGGCCGCACGGCCTTACTCGCAGCGCATGGGTGCCGTTCTCGCTAACATCGCGCAGAACGTGAGCGGTGAAGATGCACCGGCTTTGATGGCTGGTACAGGTAAGGACGACGTGCATCTGCTCGTCGTCGCGACGGCAGAACGTGGTCTTTGCGGCGGTTTCAACTCGCAGATCGCGCGTTATGCGCGTGATCATGCCCGCAAGCTCCTGAGCGAAGGCAAGACAGTCAAGATTCTGACCATCGGCAAAAAGGGTGCAGATATTCTGCGTCGTGAATTTGCGTCGTTGATCATCGACCATGTCAATCTGCGTGAAGTCAAACAGCTTGCTTTTGTGCATGCCGACCAGATCGGCCACAAGATCATCGAACTGTTTGAACAGGGCGCATTTGATGTCTGCACACTGTTCTATTCCGAGTTCAAGTCGGTGATTGCACAGATCCCAACTGCACAGCAGATTATTCCGGCTTCGGCTGGTGCTACTGAGCAGGCAGGAACTGCAGGCGATGCGATTTATGAGTACGAACCTGATCCTGCGGAGATCCTGAGCACCCTGATCCCGCGCAATATTTCGGTCCAGATTTTCCGCGCTCTGCTGGAAAATGTGGCGGGCGAAATGGGCGCGAAGATGAGCGCGATGGACAATGCAACGCGCAACGCGGGTGACATGATCAACAAATTGTCGATCACGTATAACCGTCAGCGTCAGGCTCAGATCACCAAAGAACTCATCGAAATCATTTCGGGCGCGGAAGCGCTTTAGAGTTAAGGTTCATCGCATGGTTTTCTCCGAAAGGTCTGCAACTTTTCGGGATCATGCTAACGGAAGGTAAAGGATCGATGGCAAAAGCAGCGACCCCGAAAACTACCGCCGCGGCCGAAGCAAAGCCAGCAGCGGCAAAAGCTCCAGCCAAAAAGGCTCCTGCAAAGACTGCTGCCACTAAGGCCGATGCAGCTCCGAAGGCTGCAACGACAGGCGCAGTTGGCAAAATTACACAGGTTATCGGCGCTGTTGTCGACGTACAGTTCGAAGACGGTCAGCTTCCGCTGATCCTTAACGCTCTGGAAACTGACAACCTCGGTAGCCGTCTGGTACTCGAAGTTGCTCAGCATCTGGGCGAAAACACCGTTCGCACGATTGCTATGGACTCGACCGAAGGTCTGGTTCGTGGTCACGAAGTACGCGACACGGGCAACCCGATCATGGTTCCGGTTGGCGAAGAAACGCTTGGCCGCATCATGAACGTTATTGGTGAGCCAGTTGACGAAGCCGGTCCAATCAAGACCACTGCACGTCGCGCGATTCACCAGGAAGCTCCTGAGTACATCGAACAGTCGACGGAAGCTGAAATCCTCGTAACGGGCATTAAGGTTGTTGACCTTCTCGCTCCTTACGCAAAGGGTGGTAAGATTGGTCTGTTCGGCGGTGCGGGCGTTGGTAAGACCGTTCTCATCATGGAACTGATCAACAACGTTGCTAAGGCGCACGGCGGTTACTCGGTATTCGCAGGCGTTGGTGAACGTACTCGTGAAGGTAATGACCTTTACCACGAAATGATCGAATCAGGCGTTAACAAGCTCGGTGGCGGTGAAGGCTCCAAGGCCGCACTCGTTTACGGTCAGATGAATGAGCCGCCAGGTGCGCGCGCTCGTGTTGCTCTGTCGGGTCTGACGGTTGCTGAAAACTTCCGTGACAAGGGCCAGGACGTTCTGTTCTTCGTGGATAACATCTTCCGCTTTACGCAGGCTGGTTCGGAACTTTCGGCTCTTCTCGGGCGTATTCCATCTGCTGTGGGTTATCAGCCAACGCTGGCAACTGACATGGGCGCGATGCAGGAACGCATCACCACTACGACGAAGGGTTCGATTACTTCGGTTCAGGCAATTTACGTTCCTGCCGACGATTTGACCGACCCTGCACCAGCAACGTCGTTCGCTCACTTGGACGCGACAACCACGCTGAACCGTTCGATTGCTGAAAAGGGTATCTACCCGGCTGTGGATCCACTAGAATCCACCTCGCGTATGCTTGATCCAATGATCGTTGGTGAAGAACACTACGCAGTTGCCCGTCAGGTTCAGGCAATCCTGCAGCGTTACAAGGCTCTTCAGGATATCATCGCCATCCTTGGTATGGACGAACTGTCGGAAGAAGATAAACTGACCGTTGCGCGCGCTCGTAAGATCGAACGCTTCCTGTCACAGCCGTTCTTCGTTGCTGAAGTGTTCACGGGTTCGCCAGGTAAGCTTGTTGCGCTCGAAGACACCATCAAGGGCTTTAAGGGCCTTTGCGCAGGTGAATACGATCATCTTCCAGAACCAGCCTTCTACATGGTTGGCTCGATTGAAGAAGCGATCGAAAAGGCGAAGAAGCTGGCTGCTGAAGCTGCTTAATGAATTGAATTTTCGGCGGGTTTTAAAGCCCGCCGAAAATGCCTGTTCATGTGTTTGAGTATGATCTTTTATCGAAGCTGTTTTGTTTTCGGGATCAGGCTCCAGAAATTTAAGTGAGAACCATGGCTCAAGCTTTCCAATTCGAACTCGTTTCGCCAGAGCGCCTTCTGCTTTCGGCTGAAGTGACGGAAGTTGTCATTCCGGGCAGCGAAGGCTACCTGACGGCGCTTGCTGGTCACTCGCCGCTGATGACGACGATCATGCCGGGTGTCGTTTCGGTTAAGCTGAGCGACGGCAAGTCTGACTCCTACGTGGTGTTTGGCGGCTTTGCTGACATTACCCCACAGGGCTGCACTGTGCTGGCTGAATCGGCAACGCATGTTGATGATGTCGATCCGGCTGATATTCAGAAGCGCATTGAAATTGCACGTAAGCATCTTGAAGATGCTACAAGCAACGAACATCGCACGAAGGCAGAGATTTTCCTGCACCAGCTGATGACGTTGCAGGGGTCGGTGCTTCCGGCCTGAAAAGGACAAGCTTCGGCTTCCCATTAAAAGAGAATTTGAAAAGGCGGACTTCGGTCCGCTTTTTTTATTTTGAACGGTAGAGCGACCTATACCATCACGGTTGCGTGAGGTGTCGAAGATCGCTTGAAAATAATATTCCGGCCTTTTATCTCATGATAGAATTGTTAGGCTGCTAATATAAAGGTTGATGCAATGAGCAGAGCAGAACTCAGCGCGGAAATGATCGATGCAATGGCGAAGGTCAACCGCAAGCTTCGTACTGTTTTTGATGCTCGTGTGAAGGAACGTGGCCTGACATTGGCACGCGCACGTACCCTGTTGACGCTGATGGAACAAGAGGGCCTTTACCAGAAAGAACTGGCAGAGGTGTTGGAGATTGAGAATGCCACGATGGTTCGTCTGATTGACGGGCTTGAACGTCAGGCGTTTGTTGAGCGCCAAGCCGTTAAGGGCGACCGTCGTGCAAAACGCATCGTCATGACACAAGAGGGTAAAGCCCTTGCCCAGCAGGTCGTAGATCTCGCCGCTGAAGTCCGCGTTGATCTTCTTGAAGGCATTAGCGATGATGATTTGAACACAACGCTTCAAGTTATGCGGAGAATGTCGGACTTAATGCATAAAGTCAGCTAAAGGCATAAAGTCAGCTGACGCTGATCGCATATTTGTGATGTGATCGCTTATTGTTGCGATGTATTTGCCATTATTCTGACATGAGACGGCGCTTAATTTGAGCCGTCAAATTCCATGGCGGAGCGTTGGAGATGCGTTACTCGTCGCAGGCACTGTTCGGCTTTATGGCCATATTTTCGATCATGACAGTTCAGAACATTGATATGGCGCATGGAAGCCGGCATTCTTATTTGCAGGCTACCAATGACATTGGCACTGATGACGGAGTTATCTTCGATACCCGCTCGGTAGCAGATTCCGACGTGAGTTCTACTTCCTATTCAAATCGCCTGACGAACGCGGGTTGAAGTTTCGCATTACGGAGCCAGCGTGCGCAAATAGCTCATCAATTCGCTGGCGGTATCACTCGCGCGGTCTGGCTCTCGTGATATGATCGCTTCAATGAGTGTCGCGTGGGCACTTGCTGAGCCAACAATCCCTGTTGTTGGACGCAACCGGAACCAGAAACGACGGCTGTGTGTTTGCAATGGAGCTGCAAGGCGCGTGGCGTAGGGGTTACCGGCAGCGCTTCCCAACACGATGTCGAAAGCTTTGTCAGCATCAAGAAACAATGAAACATTATCAGTCGGGATTGCTTCTCGCATCGCATCGGCGGCAGTTTGTAGTCGTTCGTAATCGCGCGCGCTGCCAAAGCGTGCAGCGTCGCGAGCCAATACGCGCTCAACGCCTTCGCGGGCATCCAGAACCTTGTTGAAGTCCTTTGGATCAATCGGCGCAATAGCAATGCCGGAACGTGGCCTAACTTCAACCAGTCCTTCCCATGCAAGCCGCTGGATCGCTTCGCGGATCGGGGTGCGACCCATGCCAGTCAATTCGATCAGCGTGCGTTCATTGACGATAGAGCCCGGTTCAAGTTCCAGCGTAACGATCAAGCGTTCCAGCACCCGATAAGCTTGTTCAGCAAGGCTTTCGCTGCCCCAGCTATCTATGAGGGTTATACTTTTTCTGGCTGCTTTATCACTAACACTTGCACGTTCCATGCAGTCGAAGCCTCATACTGATTGCGATTGACAGGTATCGAGCCTACAGATATATCATTGATATATCAATTAAGAGCAGTTTGCCGTCGCAAAAATAATACCGATAACGGTAAGGAGCGACTATCATGGATAACGGGCTTTTCGCATGGTGTCATTCCAAAAGATGCTGAATGATGGTCGTGCTACCAGATCCAAACTGTGCCAGAATTTTGTGCTGAGACGATGATGGCTGAAACGGTCGGGAGCCGTGCATTTATGAAATCTGATCCGAAGGCCTCGCACGACATTGTTATTATCGGCGGCGGGATCGTGGGCGTGGCGACGGCAGCATTGCTTGCAGAGGCGGGCCGTGATGTTCTGGTCATTGATCGAAGCGGCATTTGTGAGGAAACCAGTTCCGGCAATGCAGCAGCGCTCGCTTTTTCTGATATTCTGCCGATGGCTTCCAAAGGTGTGATGGGTAAAGTTCCGGGTTGGCTGATGGATCCGCTTGGACCGTTCACGATCCGCGCGTCGTATTTCCCAAAAATGATCCCGTGGCTTTATCGATTCTGGCGCGCTAGCAGCAAGCACGCATTGGAAAAGACCACTGTTGCGCAGGGCCATATGATGCAGCTTGCGCAAAGCGAGATGTTGGGTCTGATTGATCGCGCTGGCTTGCGTGACCGTTTGCGTGAAGACGGCAACCTAGAACTTTATGAGAGTGAAGCAGAACTGAAGGCGTCTCAACCCGGATGGGATGCGAAAGCAAAAGCTGGTATCGCTTATGAGCATGTTCGCGGCGAGCGTTTGAAAGCATTGCAGCCGGGTCTCGACCCGCGTTTTGTTGCCGGAACCTTTGTTCCTGGCTGGAAGAATGTCAGTGATCCCAAGCTTTTTGGCCAGGCGATATGGGCCTATGCCGAAAGCAAAGGCGCGCGTTTTTTGAAAGCCTCCGTGAAAAGTGCACATGCAGAGAATGGCGGCGCAGTCGTTCGTCTCGATGATGGTTCGGAAATTGCAGCTTCACATCTGGTTCTCATGGCAGGTGCCTGGTCGAAGAAGCTTGCAAAAGGTTTTGGTGATGTTGTGCCGCTCGATACTGAGCGCGGCTATAACACGACTCTTCCGGTTGACAGCTTTGATGTAAAGCGACAGCTCACCTTCCCCGGTCATGGCTTTGTCGTGACGCCTATGGCTACGGGTTTGCGTGTTGGCGGTGCGGTTGAGTTTGGCGGTTTGGAACTCGCTCCTAACTATGCTCGCTCGGCTGCAATGCTGAAAAAAGCTTCACAGTTTTTGCCGGGATTAAAAACTGAAAGTGGACGCCAATGGATGGGATATCGCCCGTCCATGCCCGATTCCATGCCGGTCATCGGACGCGCCTCCGCTGGGGGCAATATTTACTATGGCTTCGGCCATGGCCATCTTGGCCTTACACAATCGGCAGCGACGGCACGCATCATTCGTGATCTGATCATGGGCAATGCGCTGGCGCTCGATATAGAACCTTTCAAGCCACAACGTTTTCGGAACTGACCATCATGGCAAGACATTCTTTTTTCTGTGTCGACGGACATACATGCGGCAATCCAGTGCGGCTGGTTGCAGGTGGTGGCCCAAATCTCGTTGGCGCCAACATGATGGAAAAGCGCGCACATTTCTTGCGCGATTATGACTGGATTCGTACAGGCCTGATGTTTGAGCCTCGTGGCCATGACATGATGTCTGGCTCAATCCTTTATCCGCCGACACGCGATGACTGTGATGTCGCCGTTTTGTTTATTGAAACATCCGGCTGTTTGCCGATGTGTGGTCATGGCACCATTGGCACCGTTACCATGGCGATAGAGCAGGGGCTTATAACGCCGAAAGTTCCGGGCAAAATTAATCTCGAAACGCCTGCCGGTCTGGTTGCAATCGAATATGAGCAGAACGGCCAATATGTTGATCGGGTGCGACTGACGAATGTTCCAGCTTTCCTTTATGCGGAAGCGATGGAAGTGGAATGCCCCGATTTAGGCACGCTTAAGGTCGATGTTGCCTATGGTGGAAACTTCTATGCGATTGTTGAACCGCAAGAAAATTACACTGACATGCAAGATTATTCCGCATTGCAACTTATTGCGTGGAGTCCAGTGCTGCGTGAGCGCCTGAATGCGAAATATAAATTCCAGCATCCGGAACTGGCGGATATCAATCGCCTTACGCATATTCTTTGGACAGGCAAGCCGAGACACCCGGAAGCGCATGCACGTAACGCGGTATTCTATGGTGACAAGGCAATCGACCGTTCCCCTTGCGGAACCGGCACTTCGGCCCGCATGGCGCAGCTTGCGGCCAAAGGAAAGCTCAAGCCGGGTGATGATTTTGTGCATGAATCCATCATCGGATCGCTGTTTCATGGCCGCGTAGAACGGGCCGTTGAAATTGGTGGCAGGACGGGAATCATCCCTTCAATCGCCGGTTGGGCACGCATGACCGGGTACAATACAATCTTCATTGATGACCGTGACCCGTTCGCGCATGGGTTCACTGTTGCGTAAAAGCGGTACGGCTGGCAAAAATAGGGATCTGATCCCTATTTTTTGTCTGTGAAGCCTCGGGAAAAATATGGAACAACGCGCCTTAAATAGGAGAAAAATATATATACAAGGTGCTTTCTAGGGGACATAACTAGTTTGTGGAGGAAGTAAGACATTAGCCTTTTGTCTGAGACAAAAGGGGCTTGCAATCCTTAATACAGCCGTTAGGTGTAATTATCCGGGAAAAAAATGAAGGCGCACGAAATAATGATGCGTCAATAAAATCCCGGCAGAGTTAAATGGGTGGCTTCTCGATGGAATATTTCTTCCAGCAGGTGATCAACGGGCTCGCGCTCGGATCGATTTATGGCCTGATCGCCATCGGTTACACGATGGTCTACGGCATTATCGGCATGATCAACTTTGCGCATGGCGATGTCTTTATGCTCGGCGCCTTTATGGCGCTGATTGTTTTTCTGATCATAACAACATTCATTGGCGCGCTGCCAATTGCGCTTATGCTGATGCTGATGATGGTTGTTGCAATGCTTCTCACGGGGCTGTGGAGCTGGACGATTGAGCGGGCCGCTTATCGGCCATTGCGCGGATCGTTTCGCCTGGCGCCGTTGATTACGGCTATCGGTATGTCGATTGCGTTGTCCAACTTCGTTCAAGTAACGCAGGGACCACGCAATAAGCCGGTGCCACAGTTGCTGAACGGCTCTTATAGTATCTTCGGAACCGATGTGACGATCTCGCTCAAGCAGATTGTGGTTATTGTTGTGACGGCAGTGCTGCTGACAATCTTCTGGTACATCGTCAACCGTACCTCGCTTGGCCGTGCACAGCGCGCCTGTGAGCAGGATCGCAAGATGGCTGCGCTTCTTGGCATCAATGTCGATCGCGTTATCTCGCTGACCTTCGTGATGGGTGCGATGCTGGCCGCTGTTGCGGGTACGCTTTATCTCTCCTTCTACGGTGTCATTTCCTTTGCTGATGGGTTCATACCCGGGGTTAAGGCCTTCACCGCTGCCGTTCTGGGTGGGATTGGCTCGCTGCCGGGCGCCGTTGTTGGCGGCTTGCTCATCGGTCTTATCGAGGCCTTGTGGTCAGCTTATTTCTCGATCGACTACAAGGATGTTGCCGCGTTCTCGATCCTGGCAATCGTGCTGATCTTCATGCCGTCCGGCATTCTTGGTCGTCCTGAAGTCGAAAAGGTGTAATCATGGCCGTACAATCAGGTCCACGCCCGGATTCCCTTTTTGCCCGGGCCATTCGTGAAGGGTTCATTGCCGGTCTTGTGGCTTTGGGACTTTTCATCCTCATCGTCGGTTTCAAAACCGATCAGAATATCAGCAATGAACTGGTGCTGACACAGCGCTGGGGTGCACTCGCGATACTGGTGGCGATTGCCGCCATTGGCCGCTTTGCTTTCATCGCGTTCCTGCAGCCATGGCTTCAGGCGCGCAAGTTTGAAAAGGCAAGTCGGCCTATAGGTGCGGTCGAAGCGCCATCGTTCTTCCGCAGGCATTTCTCGCATTTCGGTGTTGCATTCCTTTTTGCCTATCCAATCCTGATTGTTGCCCTCGTTGGCTGGCAGGGTTCGCTGAAATGGGTCGATAACTTCGGCGTCCAGATCCTCATCTACGTGATGCTGGCTTGGGGTCTTAACATCGTGGTTGGCCTCGCAGGTCTGCTCGATCTGGGTTATGTCGCCTTCTATGCGGTTGGCGCTTATTCCTACGCTATTCTGTCCGCTTACTTTGGTTGGTCGTTCTGGGTTCTGTTGCCAATTGCAGGTCTTTTGGCGGCAACATGGGGGGTGATCCTCGGTTTTCCAGTTCTGCGTCTGCGCGGTGACTATCTTGCTATCGTGACATTGGCCTTTGGTGAAATCATCAGGCTTGTGCTGATAAACTGGACCGAACTCACCAAAGGTACTTTTGGTATTTCGGGCATCGCCAAGGCAACGTTCTTCGGCCTCCAGTTCAACGCAAGCAAGGATGGTTTTGCAGCCTATTACGGCCTGACCTTCTCGGCGGCACACTACAAGTTCTTCCTCTATTATATCATCCTCATTCTGGCGCTGATCACCGCACTTGTAACGATCCGTCTGCGCCGCTTGCCGGTTGGTCGTGCGTGGGAAGCGCTGCGTGAAGATGAAATCGCCTGCCGTTCGCTCGGTATCAATACCACAACCACCAAGCTCACCGCTTTTGCGACTGGTGCTATGTTCGGTGGTTTTGCGGGTTCTTTCTTCGCTGCACGTCAGGGCTTCGTCAGCCCGGAATCCTTCGTGTTCCTTGAATCCGCAGTCATTCTGGCAATCGTTGTTCTGGGTGGCATGGGATCGCTTGTTGGGATCGCCATTGCGGCAATCGTGATGATTGGCGGCACGGAAATTCTGCGCGAGATGAGCTTCCTGAAAGCTATCTTCGGTCCAAACTTCACGCCTGAACTCTACCGCATGCTGATCTTCGGTCTTGCCATGGTGGTAGTTATGGTCTGGAAGCCGCGTGGATTTGTCGGAAGCCGAGAACCAAGCGCATTCCTCAATCAGAAGAAGATGGTGTCAGGTGCCTTTACTAAGGAAGGGCACGGCTGATGGCGGAGACAAAAATTATGGCTGGCAATGGTTCGAAAGACACCATTCTTACAGTTGAGCATCTGTCGATGCGCTTTGGCGGTCTCGTCGCGATCAACGATCTAAGCTTTAATGTGAAGCGCGGTGACATCACGGCGATCATTGGCCCAAATGGTGCAGGCAAGACCACGGTATTTAACTGCATCACCGGCTTCTATAAGCCGACCGGCGGCATGCTAACGATGAACCGGAATACGGGCGAGAAGTTCCTGTTGGAACGCTTGCCGGATTTCAAAATTACGCAGGATGCGCGTGTTGCGCGTACCTTCCAGAACATTCGCCTGTTTTCAGGTCTGACTGTTCTCGAAAACCTGCTTGTCGCGCAGCACAACACGCTGATGCGCTCGTCGGGTTATACGATCCTCGGTCTGCTTGGTTTTCCAACCTATCGCAAGGCTGCGAAGGACGCGATCGAGAAAGCACGTCAATGGCTTGAGAAGATCAATCTGATTGATCGTGCAGATGATCCGGCGGGTGATCTTCCTTATGGCGATCAGCGTCGTCTGGAAATCGCACGCGCCATGTGCACCGAGCCGGAAATCCTTTGCTTGGATGAACCGGCAGCGGGTCTAAATCCGCGCGAATCGGCAGAGCTGAACAAGCTTCTGCTCGACATTCGTAAGGAAACAGGCACCTCGATCCTGCTCATTGAGCACGATATGTCGGTGGTTATGGAAATTTCCGACCACGTCATCGTGCTTGAATATGGCACCAAGATTTCGGATGGTTCGCCTGAAGAGGTCAAGAATGATCCGCGCGTGATCGCTGCCTATCTTGGCGTCGACGATGATGAGATCGCTGATCTCATCGACGAGGCTGACAAGCCGGGTACTGGCGACCCTGCTGACTTTATCGCGTCGCAGCTTGCTGAAGAGGCGATCGAGGAAGAAAAGGCAGAGGAAGCGGTCCGTTTCGCAGGCGGTCTGGCTGCAGCGCGAGATGGCACGCCCGACAATCTGACGCTCATCAAGGGCATCGGTGAAGTCAACGAAAAGAAGCTGAACGAACACGGCATCTATCATTTCGATCAGATTGCCGCCTGGACTGAAGCCGACATCGTTCAGGCCGAAACCTATCTGGAATTTGACGGTCGTATTGCCCGCGAAGACTGGGTTGGACAAGCAGCACAGCTTAGCGTTGGTCAGGCAACGGCGTTTTCAGCGCGTGTTGAAGCAGGCGATGTCCCAACAAGCCATAAGACCACTCCCGCAAAGGCAGCCCGAGCGCCGAAAGGCAGCAAAGCTCCGGCCAAGCCTAAGAAGGGAAGCGAATGATGACGGCTGAAACCATGCAGACAAAACAACCGCTTCTTGCCGTTGAAAAGGTCGAAACTTACTATGGCAATATCTGTGCGCTGAAGGGCATTGATCTCACCGTGAATGAGGGTGAAATCGTTGCGCTCATTGGTGCAAACGGTGCCGGTAAGTCCACGCTGATGATGACAATCTTTGGCTCGCCGCGTGCGCGCTCAGGCCGCATTCTCTTCGGTGGCAAGGACATTACCGCCATGCCTCCGCATGAGATCGCCAAGCTGCGCATTGCGCAGTCGCCGGAAGGTCGCCGCATTTTCCCGCGGATGACGGTTCTCGAAAACCTTCAAATGGGCGCAAGCCTCGATAATCAGCAATATTTTGAAGAAGATGTTGCGCTGATGTTTGATCTGTTTCCGCGTCTGAAAGAGCGTATCACGCAGCGCGGCGGTACACTTTCTGGTGGCGAGCAGCAGATGCTGGCTATCGCTCGTGCACTGATGGCGCGTCCGAAGCTGCTGCTTCTGGATGAACCGTCGCTTGGTCTGGCACCGCTGATCGTGAAGCAGATTTTTGAGGCGATCAAGGAGTTGAACCGCACACAGGGGCTGACCGTGTTCCTCGTTGAGCAGAACGCATTTGGTGCGCTCAAGCTTGCTGATCGCGGTTATGTTATGGTCAATGGATCAATCACAATGAGCGGCGCAGGCCGTGAACTGTTGGCTGACCCGGAAGTGCGTGCTGCCTATCTCGAAGGCGGAAGGCATTAAGGAGCAAAAACATGCAGGGAATTCTCTACGAAGAACCGTCATTCTGGCTGTTTTTTCTCATCACTTGCCTTCTGGGCGGTTGGGCCGCGTGGATGACAGGACGTGCCTGTGCTCAGACATGGCGGACTTATCCGCAGCTTTTGCTGTATCTTATCCCATTGGGTGCGGCGGTGCGTTTCATTCATTATGCTTTGTTTGGTGGTACGCTGCTGTCGTGGCACTACTACCTGGTCGATCTCGTCGTTCTGGTGATCGTTGGAACGATAGGGTTTCGCTTTACCCGTACCAAGCAGATGGTGCGTCAGTATAACTGGCTCTATGAAAAGGCTTCGCCTTTGAGTTGGAAGGCAAAGTAATTTAAAATTTCGCCGCGAGAGACATGCAAAGCATGGCTTTAAAGCAGTCGTTCTGAAAATAAAAACTAAAATGCTCTGGCGGCGGAGTTTTTCTAAGAGATCACGTTGAACAAATAGAATTCAGCGTCGATATTGCTGGGGAATCAGCAAGAAAATAAGCGATGCAAAACATCGTTCGGGGTAACTATAATCGGGAGTTCAAGTAAATGAAGAAATCGCTTTTTTCCGGCGTTGCTCTTGCAGCAGTGATGGCTTTCAGTGGCTCGGCTTGGGCAGACGTGCTTTTGGGCATCGGTGCACCATTGACTGGTCCAAACGCTGTTTACGGTGCGCAGATTCAGAAGGGTGCTGAAGCCGCTATCAAGGAAATCAATGATGCCGGTGGTATCAATGGTGAAAAAATAACGATCACGCTCGGCGACGACGTGTCTGATCCGAAACAGGGTATTTCCGTTGCAAACAAGTTTGCTGCTGATGGCGTGAAATATGTGATCGGTCACTTCAACTCCGGCGTTTCGATCCCGGCTTCTGAAGTTTATGCCGAAAATGGCATTCTGGAAATTTCGCCAGCTGCAACCAACCCGGTGTATACCGAGCGTGACCTGTGGAACACGTTCCGTACCTGCGGCCGTGATGACCAGCAGGGCATCGTTGCCGGGCAGTACATCTTTGACAATTTCAAGGATGGCAAGATTGCTGTCATCCACGACAAGACGCCTTATGGTCAGGGCCTTGCCGATGAAACCAAGAAGAAGCTGAATGAACTTGGCGTGACGGAAACTGTTTATGAAGGCGTGAATGTTGGCGAAAAGGATTTCTCGGCACTGATCGCTAAGCTCAAGCAGCAGGGTGTGAATGTTCTGTATTGGGGTGGTCTTCACGCTGAAGCCGGTCTCATCATCCGTCAGCTCGCTGATCAGGGTCTGAAGGTTCAGTTCATTTCGGGCGATGGTATCGTTTCCAACGAACTGGCTTCGATTGCTGGCGACGCGGTTGCTGGAACACTCAATACGTTCGGTCCAGATCCACGTAACAATCCAGCCAATGCTGAGCTCGTCAAGAAGTTCCGCGACGCGGGCTTTGAGCCTGAAGCTTACACGCTCTACTCTTATGCCGCTGTTCAGTCGCTGGCAGGTGCTGCAAAAGCTGCTGGTAGCAACGACCCACAGGAAATTGCGAAAGCGTTGAAGGAAAAGGGTCCGTTCCCAACCGTTCTTGGCGATCTGTCTTATGACGAAAAAGGCGATCCAAAACTCCCAGGTTACGTAATGTATAAGTGGGAAAAGGGTGCTGACGGGAAATATACTTACATTCAGCAGTAAGTTTTTCGTAGCATTATTTCGTAGATTGATAGAATGCCCGGCTTTGTGTCGGGCATTTTTATTTTAGAATTATTTAAATGAATGACATCATGCGTAAAAAACATGATTTTTAGTTTAAATTGGTGTGGACTTCTCAAAAAGAAGATAATCTATCTGCTTTGTCGAATTCT
Organism: Brucella sp. H1_1004; assembly: GCF_047308065.1. Lineage (NCBI taxonomy): Bacteria > Pseudomonadati > Pseudomonadota > Alphaproteobacteria > Hyphomicrobiales > Brucellaceae > Brucella > Brucella sp. H1_1004. The sequence continues at coordinate 135,597 of NZ_JAYKZA010000002.1, read as the reverse complement.
AATGGCGATTATCGCGGCGTATATTTGTTTGCCCTGAGGAGGGGTGAATTAGCTAGGGAGTAGTTGAAATGAAAAAATCCTTATTCTGCGGTGTGTGTCTTTCCGCGTTGGTGGCAATGGGGGGAGCCTCTTTCGCTGATGTACTTTTGGGCGTTGGTGCACCGCTTACAGGCGGTCAGGCTGCCTATGGCGAACAGATCAAGCGTGGTGTAGAGGCTGCAGTTGCGGAAGCCAATGCCAAGGGCGGCATGAACGGCGAACAGATCACTATTGTGTATGGTGATGATGCCGCCGATCCGCGTCAGGGTATTTCCGTTGCAAACAAGTTTGTCGGCGATGGCGTTCAGTTTGTTATCGGTCATTTCAATTCTGGCGTAAGTATTCCAACATCGGATATTTATGCAGAAAACGGCGTGTTGATGATTGCGCCTGGTACGACGAACCCAACCTTTACCGAGCGTGATTTGTGGAACACCTTCCGCACATGCCGTCGTGACGATCAGCAGGGCATCGTTGCAGGTAAGTATATTGCCGACAACTACAAGGACGGCAAAGTTGCTATCCTGCACGACAAGACCCCTTATGGTCAGGGCCTTGCCGATGAAACCAAAAAGTCGCTCAATGCCAATGGCAAGGAAGAAACGCTTTATGAAGGCGTCAATCAGGGCGACAAGGATTTCTCGGCGCTGATTTCCAAGATGAAGGCAGCCGGAATTACCGCTGTTTATTGGGGTGGTATGCACCCGGAAGCAGCACTCATCATCCGGCAGATGGCCGATCAGGGTTTGAAGGCGCAGTTCATTTCGGGTGACGGCATTGTTTCCAACGAACTGGCCTCGATTGCAGGTGATGCGGTTGCCGGTGTGCTCAATACTTTTGGCCCAGACCCGCGTGATGATGCAGCCAATGCTGCCCTGATCAAGGCGTTCCGCGACAAGGGATTTGAGCCAGAAGCCTACACCTTCTATGCTTATGCGGGTGTTCAGTCGCTGGTTGATGCAGCCAATGCTGCCGGAAACAATGATCCGCAGGAAGTTGCCGCTGCTCTCAAGGGCAAGGGTCCATTCAAGACAGTTCTCGGTGATCTGTCCTATGACGCAAAGGGCGATCCTAGCCTTTCGCCTTACGTGATGTTTGAATGGCGCAAGGGTGATGATGGCAAATACAACTACTTCCAGAAGAAGTAAGTCAGACTCAGTCAGTCAATTTGATTTCTGAACGTTGTTCAGTCAGCTGAATGCACTAATTCCTGAGTAAATCAGTGCAATCTGCCTCATATATTAGCAAGTTTTGCTTCTAATTTTAGCAGTGTGCCCGGCTTTTGGTCGGGCATATTGTTTTTCTCTCCTGATTGCACAGTTTGTTTGCGCTTGCTTACATTGCACGCTAATCAAAGTCGTATCTATCATTGCAGTCTTGGGAGTCCTGCCTTGCCCATTAGAAAAATTCTGGTCGCCAATCGTTCAGAAATTGCTATCCGCGTGTTCCGTGCAGCCAACGAGCTTGGCATAAAAACGGTGGCCATATGGGCAGAGGAAGACAAACTCTCACTGCATCGCTTTAAAGCAGACGAAAGCTATCAGGTCGGTCGTGGACCGCATCTGGCGCGTGATCTTGGACCGATTGAAAGCTATCTGTCGATTGATGAAGTGATCCGCGTGGCTAAGCTATCGGGCGCTGATGCTATCCATCCGGGCTATGGCCTTTTGTCGGAAAGTCCTGAATTTGCCGAAGCTTGTGCGCAGAACGGCATTATTTTCATCGGCCCTAAGCCGGAAACTATGCGCCGTCTGGGTAACAAGGTTGCCGCGCGCAATCTCGCCATTGAGATTGGCGTTCCTGTGGTGCCCGCGACCGATCCGCTGCCGGACGATATAGCCGAAGTAAAGAAGCTCGCCGCCAAGATCGGCTATCCGTTGATGCTGAAAGCATCATGGGGTGGTGGCGGTCGCGGTATGCGTGCCATTCGTGCTGAAGAAGATCTTGATCGCGAAGTGACGGAAGCCAAGCGCGAAGCCAAGGCTGCGTTTGGCAAGGATGAAGTCTATCTCGAAAAGCTTGTCGAGCGTGCACGTCACGTCGAAGTGCAGATTTTGGGCGATACGCATGGCAATGCTGTTCATCTTTATGAGCGCGACTGCTCGATCCAGCGTCGCAATCAAAAAGTGGTTGAGCGTGCGCCTGCGCCTTACCTCAATGACGAACAGCGTCAGGAACTGGCCAGCTATGGTCTGAAGATCGCTCATGCCACCGATTATATCGGTGCAGGCACCGTTGAATTCCTGATGGATGCCGACACTGGCGCATTTTACTTCATCGAAGTGAACCCGCGCATTCAGGTTGAGCACACCGTCACGGAAGAAGTAACAGGCATCGATATCGTTAAAGCCCAGATTCATATTCTGGAAGGCTATGCGATTGGTACGCCAGAATCGGGCGTGCCGGAGCAGAAGGATATTCGCCTCAACGGTCATGCGCTGCAGTGCCGCATTACCACCGAAGATCCTGAGCAGAATTTCGTTCCAGACTATGGCCGCATTCAAGCCTATCGCTCGGCATCGGGCTTTGGCATTCGTCTCGATGGCGGCACAGCCTATTCTGGCGCGGTCATCACGCGCTATTACGATCCGCTGCTGGTGAAGGTCACAGCGTCGGGTTCTACGCCGATTGAAGCCATCCGTCGTATGGACCGCGCATTGCGTGAATTCCGTATTCGTGGTGTGGCGACAAACCTCACCTTCGTTGAAGCAATCATCAATCATCCGAAATTCCAGTCGAATGATTATACGACGCGCTTTATCGATACGACGCCTGAGCTTTTCACCCATATGAAGCGTCAGGATCGTGCGACCAAACTCCTGACTTACGTTGCTGATGTGACGGTCAACGGTCATCCGGAAACCAAAGGTCGTGCGTTACCAACTCAGGATGCGGCGAAGCCGATTGTGCCGTGGTTTGGTGATCTTCCGGTCGTCGACGGCACCAAGCAGTTGCTCGACAAGCTTGGACCGCAGAAGTTTGCTGAATGGATGCGCAATGAAAAGCGTGTTCTGTTGACCGATACGACCATGCGTGACGGTCATCAGTCACTGCTGGCAACGCGTGTGCGTACCTATGATATTGCGCGCGTGGCCAATGCCTATGCGCAGGCACTGCCGAACCTCTTCTCGCTTGAATGTTGGGGCGGTGCGACCTTTGACGTGTCGATGCGCTTTTTGACGGAAGATCCGTGGGAGCGCCTGGCAATGGTGCGCGAAGGCGCGCCAAACATCCTGCTGCAAATGCTCCTGCGCGGCGCGAATGGTGTTGGCTACAAGTCCTACCCGGACAATGTGGTAAAGTATTTCGTGCGTGAAGCAGCGCGTGGCGGCATGGACCTGTTCCGCGCGTTCGATAGCCTTAACTGGGTTGAGAACATGCGCGTATCGATGGATGCGGTGCTGGAAGAGAACAAGCTTTGTGAAGCGGCGATCTGCTACACAGGCGATATCCTCAATCCAGAACGCGCTAAATACGACCTTAAATATTATGTCGATTTGGCCAAGCAGGTTGAAAAGGCTGGCGCGCATATAATCGCCGTCAAAGACATGGCGGGCTTGTTGAAGCCTGCGGCGGCACGTGTGCTGTTTAAGACGCTGCGTGAAGAAACCGATCTGCCTATCCATTTCCACACCCATGATACGTCGGGCATTTCGGCGGCGACTGTGCTTGCAGCCGTGGATGCCGGTGTCGATGCAGTTGATGCGGCAATGGATGCCTTCTCCGGCAATACATCGCAGCCATGCCTTGGGTCGATTGTCGAAGCGCTTCATGGATCAGATCGTGATCCGGGCCTTGATACGGAAACTATCCGCCGCATTTCCTTCTATTGGGAAGCGGTGCGCAATCAGTACGCGGCCTTTGAAAGCGATCTCAAGGGACCGGCTTCGGAAGTGTACTTGCACGAAATGCCGGGCGGGCAGTTCACAAACCTCAAAGAACAGGCGCGTTCGTTGGGTTTAGAAACCCGCTGGCATGAAGTGGCGCAGGCCTATGCCGATGTGAATTGTATGTTTGGCGATATCGTCAAAGTCACGCCATCTTCGAAGGTGGTGGGCGACATGGCGCTGATGATGGTTTCTCAGGACCTGACTGTTGCCGATGTTGAAAACCCGGACAAGGACATTGCTTTCCCGGATTCGGTCGTCTCGATGATGCGCGGCGATCTTGGTCAGCCGCCATCGGGCTGGCCAGCATCGTTGCAGAAGAAGGTGCTGAAAGACGAAAAACCATTCACTGTACGCCCTGGTTCGCTGCTTCCAGCCGCTGACCTTGATGCCGAACGTAAGTCGATTGAGGAAACACTTGGTCGCGAAATCACGGATCAGGAGTTTGCTTCCTACTTGATGTATCCAAAGGTCTTTACCGATTATGCAGCAGCGCAGGAAAATTATGGTCCGACCAGTGTTCTTCCAACGCCAGTTTATTTCTATGGCTTGAAGCCGGAAGAAGAAGTGTTCGTTGATCTCGAACGCGGTAAGACACTTGTGATCGTCAATCAGGCAATGTCTGAAACGGATGAGAAGGGCATGGTCACTGTGTTCTTCGAGCTCAACGGTCAGCCGCGCCGCGTCAAGGTGCCAAACCGCGCTAAGGGTGCGTCGGGTGGTGTGAAGCGCAAAGCGGAACTCGGCAACGACAAACATGTTGGTGCGCCAATGCCGGGTGTTGTGTCCACTGTCGCTGTTTCTCAGGGCCAGAACGTGAAAGCTGGCGATGTGTTGCTGTCCATCGAAGCGATGAAGATGGAAACGGCCCTGCGTGCTGAACGCGATGGTTCGATTGCCGAAGTGCTCGTGCGCCCCGGCGAACAGATTGACGCGAAGGATCTTTTGATCGTCTTTGGAGAATAATTTCTTTTTTTAGAAATCTTGAAAACGCCGCGCCCTGAAAAAGAGCGCGGCGTTTTCTTTTGCTTGCGTGGTCATAAAAATCTGCTATGCACGTTTTCGCCGATTCATGCATGTTTATGCATGGTAACAGGAATGAGCGATGACAGAGCTATTACTGGACGAAAGACAAGCGCGTATTCAGCAGTTGCTTGAGCAGTCTGGCCGCGTCTTGGCGAGCGAACTCGCTGAATCCTTTGGTGTTTCGGAAGATACAATCCGACGTGACCTTCGCGAGATGGCGGCTGCGGGCCTCTGCAAGCGTGTTTATGGAGGTGCCTTGAAGGCCGCGCCTTCCTACGCGCCGCTTTCTGAACGTGACACGGAAAGACCGGAGGCCAAGACGACCCTTGCCGCCGCGCTGGCTGGTCTGATCGAGCCAAACATGACGGTGTTTCTCGATTCCTCCTCAACCAATCTGGCGCTTGCACGTCTGCTCGTGGATCGGGGTGATGTGATCACCATTGTCACCAATACGCCATCGATTGCAGCAATTGTTTTGCAGTCGGACAAGATCGATGTTGTGATGATCGGTGGTCCCATTGATCGCCGCGTCAGTGCAGCGGTTGGTGCACGCGCTTTGCGTGATGCGGAGCTGGTGCGACCTGACCTTTGTATGCTCGGAGTATGCGGCTTTTCTGCCGAAACAGGCATTACAGCGCTTCATCTGGAAGATGCGGAATTCAAACGGGTTATCGCTGGGCGAAGTCGTAAGGTTGTGCTGGCAATCACCAGTGACAAGCTCGGGACGGTTGCTGCGCACGATGTCATACCCATTGAGGCTGTTGCTGTTATGGCTGTTGAACATGATACAAAAGAAGATGTCCTTGCGCCTTATCGGGCATCAGGCATGACGATTATACATGCCGCAGAAGGGCGTGACTGAGGAAGCCATGGAACAGACTGCCGGACGAAATGATGCGTTGAGTGATCGGGCGCCAATCGTAACCAGAGAGCGCATTGCGGTGGCTCTGCTCTTTCTGATGAACGGATATATTTTTGGTGGCTGGGCACCAAAAATTCCCGAATTTGCAGGTCGTCTTGGGCTTGATACCAGTGGCATGGGGCTGATGATCCTTGTGTTTGGTATTGGCTCGCTTTCGATGATGCCGGTGGCAGGCGCGCTGTCCGCACATCGTGGATCTGGCGCGGTTGTGAAGCTGTTTGCAATCGGCCTTGTCCCGGCTTTGCTGATTATTGCGCTGGTGCCCAATATCGTCACAGCCGTGATTGTCATGTTCTATTTTGGTGGCATGATCGGCGCGATGGACGTTGCAATGAACGCGAATGCGGTTGGCGTCGAAAAGCATATGCGTCGCGCAATCATGTCGTCCTGCCATGCTTTCTGGAGCCTTGGCGGACTGATTGGGGCAGCAACGGGCGGCTTTTTGATTGCGCATGTTGGCTCAACTGCTCATGCGCTGATTGCAACGGTTGTAGCCGCAGGCGTGCTTGCTTTTGCTTGGCCTTCAATCATTGCCGATAAGCATTATCATCCAAGTGGTGAAAAGCAGAAGCTGACTTTGCCACGCAATGCACTCCCATGGCTGGTGGGCATTATCGCTCTGTTCTCGATGATCCCAGAAGGCGCAATTCTCGATTGGGGTGCCTATTATCTTCGCGATGAACTGGGCGCATCCGTGACCGTTGCTGGCTTTGGTTTTGCTGCCTTCTCAATGACCATGGCAATCATGCGCTTTGCAGGTGATATTGTCCGCGACCGTTTCGGCGCAATCAACACGCTGCGTTTTTGCACGTCGATTGCCATTATCGGCATGGTGATTGTCGGCCTGTCGAGCAACCCTTATGCGGTAATCTTTGGCTTTGCGATTTGCGGTATTGGCATCTCCAACATGGTGCCGATAGCCTTTTCCATCGGCGGCAATCTGCCGGGCATCAATCCAAGTGTCGGCCTGTCGATTGCCACCACCATGGGCTATTCGGGGATGCTGGTTGCACCTTCGCTTATCGGCTTTGTTGCCAAGCATAGCGGTTTCAGCGTGGTGTTTCTGTCGCTGCCTGTCCTGTTGCTGGTGGTACTCGCCTTCTCAGGGCTGGCAAAATACGCGGACAGTTCGCATTAAGCATTTCCAGCAAAAGTGCGTAGCGGTTTTGCGTAGGATAATGCGTGGAAAAAATACATCGAGCGATTATTGCTCGATGTTTATTCAGCGGTCCAGCCGCCCTCGACCGGGAGGGCGGCACCGTTGATCTGTGCTGCGGCATCCGTTGCAAGGAAGGCCGCAAGTGCGCCAATCTGGGCAGTCGTTACAAATTCCTTTGTCGGCTGCTTATCCAGCATGACCTCGCGGATCACCGTTTCGCGATCCATGTTATGGGCTTTCATCTGATCGGGTATCTGAGCTTCGACAAGCGGGGTGAGTACATAGCCGGGGCAGATGGCATTGGCTGTAATCTTTGCGGTGGCAAGTTCAAGTGCCAGCGTTTTTGTGAAGCCAACAATGCCGTGCTTTGCTGCGACATAAGCCGACTTGAACGGTGACGCGACCAGCCCATGCGCTGACGCGATATTGATGATACGGCCCCAGCCAGCTTTTTTCATATGGGGGATCGCTGCGGCTGAGGTGTGAAAAGCCGATGTCAGGTTGATCGCGATAATCCGGTCCCATTGATCGGTCGGAAATTCTTCGACGGGCGCGACGTGTTGGATGCCCGCATTATTGACGATAATGTCTGCGCTGCCAAAGGCGTCAACGCTCTTTTCGATCAATGCGCGACAATCGTCAGGCTTTGACATATCAGCGGCAACATAGATCACGCTTACGCCATGTTCTTTGGCGATTGCTTGTGCCAGATCGTGGTCTTCGCTGCGGTCTGTGAAGGAGTTGATCACAACATTGTGCCCGGAACCGGCCAACGCATGGGCGATGCCAAGACCAATGCCGGAATTGGAACCCGTGACAATAGCGGTTTTGCGGGCCTTAGCATTTGCCATGTTTCATCTCCTCCTCTGGAATCATTGCATAATGAGGAGGCGACAAGCCGTCGGCAAGTGATTATATAACAAGAAAACGATGCAGGCAGGCGTTGACAATTGCGCCTTGCTACGCCACCTGAAAACAGGCCCGTACGAAGAGCGGTTTCCGATACGCGAAATATAATTTGCTTCGGCAATTGCAGCAGGACAAAAGAACAGAGCACAATGTCTTCCGAGACCGTCAGCTATTTTTCGCATCCTTTTCCCCGTCGCCGATCCGTTGGCGTGAGCGTTGGCGGAGTTATCGTTGGCGGCAGCGAGCCTGTTGTTGTCCAGTCAATGACCAATACCGATACGGCTGATGTTGATGGAACTGTTGCACAGGTTGCTGCTTTGCATCGTGCCGGTTCCGAGATCGTGCGTATTACAGTGGATCGGGACGAATCGGCTGCGGCTGTGCCGAAGATCCGTGAGCGTCTTGAACGCCTCGGCATGAATGTGCCACTGGTCGGCGATTTTCATTATATCGGTCACAAGCTTTTGGCCGATCATCCGGCCTGCGCTGAAGCGCTCGCGAAATATCGCATCAATCCGGGCAATGTCGGTTTCAAGGACAAAAAAGACAAGCAGTTCGCTGACATCGTCGAAATGGCGATCCGGTATGACAAGCCGGTGCGCATTGGTGTGAACTGGGGTTCACTCGATCAGGAATTGCTGACCACGCTGATGGATCGCAATCAGGCCGAGGGTGCGCCTTTGAGTGCGCAGGAAGTCATGCGCGAAGCCATTGTGCAATCGGCACTGATTTCTGCTAACCTTGCCGAAGAGATTGGTCTCAGTCGCGATAAGATTATCTTGTCTGCCAAGGTCAGTCAGGTTCAGGACTTGATCGCTGTCTATACGATGCTTGCGAATCGTTGCGATCATGCTCTGCATCTTGGTCTCACCGAGGCCGGAATGGGCACCAAGGGCGTTGTCGCGTCATCCGCTGCGATGGGTATTTTGCTACAGCAGGGCATTGGCGATACAATTCGCATTTCACTCACACCAGAGCCAGGTGGTGATCGCACGCGCGAAGTTCAGGTGTCGCAGGAATTGTTGCAGACCATGGGCTTCCGCCAGTTCATTCCAATTGTTGCGGCGTGCCCGGGGTGCGGACGTACGACGTCTACGGTTTTTCAGGAATTGGCGCAGAATATTCAGGACGATATTCGCCGTAGCATGCCGATCTGGCGTGAAAAATATCCAGGCGTGGAAGCACTTTCGGTGGCGGTCATGGGATGCATTGTCAATGGTCCGGGCGAATCGAAACATGCCGATATTGGCATTTCGCTTCCGGGTACAGGCGAAACGCCGTCCGCCCCCGTCTTTGTCGATGGCAAGAAGGTGACGACGCTGCGCGGACCGGAGATTGCCGCTGATTTCCAGAAAATGGTTGCCGAATATATCGAGAACCGCTTCGGGCTTGATCAGAAAGTGGCTTCTTAGCTAGCTTTGCCGTTCTGCGATGAAGCGGGCGGCTTGCTTGAGAATCGTTGCATTTTCACCAAATGGCTCAAGAAGGTCCTCAGCCTGAGCAACCAGACCGGAAAGCTGTTTGCGGGTCCATTCGATGCCATGAAGCGACACGAGCGTAGCTTTGCCTGCCGCTGCATCTTTGCCAGTTGCTTTGCCCATGACGGCGGCATCCGCAGTCACGTCCAGAAGGTCATCGGCAAGCTGAAAAGCAAGGCCGATAGCTGAGCCAAACTCCGCCATGCGCTCGCGGTCTTCGCGCGATGCACCTGCAATGATTGCTCCGGCTGCACAGGCAAAGCGGATCAACGCACCGGTCTTCATGGCTTGCAGCGTGATGATACCCGCTTCATCCGGTTTGTTGCTTTCTGCCATCAGATCAAGCGCCTGACCGCCAGCCATGCCACCGATGCCTGATGCACGCGCCAGCGCCGAGACTAGTTCGATGCGGATTTTGGCTGGAAGATCAGTTTCGTCAGACGCAACAATATCAAAGGCATAGGTTAGCAGACTGTCACCTGCGAGGATCGCTGCGGCTTCATCAAAAGCCTTATGCACGGTTGGTTGCCCGCGCCGCATGTCGTCATTGTCCATTGCAGGCAGATCATCATGCACCAGCGAATAGCAGTGAATGCATTCGAGTGCCGCTGCTACGCGCAGTACAGAATCGCCGTGCTTGCCAAACATGGCGGCACTCTCAACAACGAGAAAGGGGCGCAGGCGTTTGCCACCATTCAGTACACCATGGCGCATAGCGGCTAACAATCGCTCGGGGCGCGCCACTTCGCCGGTGCGCAACCGAAGATCCAGAAGCCCGACCAGCATTGTCTCGACTTCGAGAGCGCGCAGATGCAGGGATTGAGCAAAATCTACAGACACGTTTTCCATATGTTAGGGGATGGACCAAAGTGCAGATTTGGTCAACTGGGCACAACGATCAGCACAGGCTTTTTCATCCAGCGGTCATCAAACAGGTTGTTTCTTGTCAGAAGCTTTATGGAATCAGGTTCATTATTGTTAAGGAATAGTTTATGTCGCTTAATAAGGAATAACGGGCGGTGGATGTGGCAAAAATCATTCTCAGGAGCAAAGATGGTCGCAATTACTTGGCTGATCCCGTTTGGGGTGGCAGGATTGCCCTTATGCTCAAGATTTTGATCGGTCTTGCCGTCTTACCGCTTTTTTTGATCCTCGTTTATTCAATACCCTTTGTGCGCCCGATTTCGACATTGATGGTGAAGGACTATGTTCTTTTGCGCGATGTGGACCGGCAATGGGTTAGTATCGACGATGTTGCGCCAGTTCTGGTGAATTCCGTGATGATGGCTGAGGATGGGCAATTTTGCAGCCATGGCGGCGTAGACTGGCACCAGCTCAGTCTTGTGCTCGACAGTGATGGCGCCCCCAGTCGTGGAGCTTCGACCATTACCATGCAGACAGTGAAGAACCTTTTCCTCTGGAATGGCCGGTCTTACGTGCGCAAAGGGCTGGAGTTTCCATTGGCGCTGGTTGCCGACGCTGTGCTTTCAAAGCGACGCATTATGGAGATTTATCTCAATATTGCTGAGTGGGGTCCGGGCATCTATGGCATTGAGGCGGCGGCTCAACATTATTTTAAACGCCCCGCATCGCGGCTGAATGCGCAGCAGTCGGCCTTGCTCGCTGTAACGCTTCCCAACCCATTGCTTCGCAATCCTGCCAAACCGACACGCAACATGCAGCGCATTTCACGTATTGTTGCCGGACGTGCTTCACGCGCTGGTCCTTATGTGACTTGTGTTCAATAGCTGGAAAAAAGATAAGACTCCGCTGGTCAAATGCCGCAAGAGCGTGTATAGGCACGTGACTTTCCGGAATTTTGTCCGATGTGACAGGCTCTTCGGGGCCGTGCCGGACGTTTATTGATCGATCAGTGGAGCTGAATCCATGGCAGTACCTAAACGCAAAACGTCTCCGTCGAAGCGCGGCATGCGCCGCTCGGCAGACGCACTCAAGGCCCCGACTTACGTCGAGGACAAGAACTCGGGCGAACTTCGTCGTCCACATCATATCGACCTTAAAAGCGGTATGTATCGTGGCCGTCAGGTCCTCGAAGCTAAGGAATAGTCTTAAGCTGCTTTGCAGCTGAAAGATGGTTTTCAAAAACGCCGTTTCCGGTTTCCGGAAGCGGCGTTTTCTTTTTTATCCGGCATCGGCAACAAAGCTGGCAGCTTCAATGCCAGCAACAGCAGCAATTTCATCATTATCCGAAGTGTCGCCGGAAATGCCAACCGCACCGATGATTTCGTTGTTTGCATCCTTGATGAGAACGCCGCCCGGCACTGGTACGATTCTACCGCCGGAAACATTGGATAGACCTTCAAGGAAATGCGGACGGTCTTTTGCCTGGTTGTTAAGCCAGCGTGATCCAGCGCCGACAGCGAGAGCGCCGAAGGCTTTGCCGGCTGCGATTTCAAAACGTAGAATCGATGCACCGTCCTGTTTCTGAAAAGCCTTCAGATGACCACCGGCATCAAAGACTGATACGGCCAACGGCTTTAGCTTCAGTTCCGTGGCTTTTGCAAAAGCGGTTGTGATGATGGCATTGGCTTTTTCTAGTGTCAGTGCGGACATAGTGATCTCCTTGGTTTCCGTGATCCTAACTTAACGCGTGTTGCGCGAGGCGTGTGGTCTTAACTGCGCGTTCCATGACGAAACAGATTATTGATTTGAGCAAAAATACTTCGCATCGCCTTATTCTACGAAACTTGCAAAGCGATGCGTTTTGGTCTTTCTCTGTCGGTGATTTTCAAGGAGGAAAGAATGACTGCATCACATATCCAGAAAGCAATCGTCATCGCCAGTGCAGCGCGTACCGCTGTGGGGGCGTTTAATGGCGCTTTCGCCAATGTAACCGCGCATGAACTTGGAGCCGCTGCAATTAAGGCCGCACTTGAACGTGCCGGTGTTGATGCAACGGACGTGGATGAAGTTATTCTCGGGCAGGTGTTGACGGCAGGCGAGGGGCAGAATCCGGCTCGTCAGTCCGCCATGGCCGCGGGTTGTCCAATTGAGACGACTGCCTTTTCGATCAATCAGCTTTGTGGTTCGGGCCTACGTGCCGTGGCGCTCGGAATGCAGCAAATATTGGCAGGTGATGCGAAAATCATTGTCGCAGGTGGTCAGGAATCGATGTCGATGGCGCCACATTGCGCGCATCTGCGCAGTGGCGTGAAGATGGGCGACTTTAAGATGATCGATACAATGATCAAGGACGGCCTGACCGATGCCTTTCATGGATATCATATGGGTATCACCGCCGAAAACATCGCAAAGCAATGGCATCTGAGTCGGGATGATCAGGACAGCTTTGCGCTTGCTTCGCAAAACAAGGCAGAGGCAGCGCAGAAGGCAGGCCGTTTCGATGATGAAATCGTGCCGTTTGTTGTCAAAAGCCGCAAGGGTGAAACGGTTGTTTCTGCGGACGAATATATTCGCGCAGGAACGACCATCGAAGCGCTTTCAAAACTCAAGCCTGCTTTTGATAAAGAAGGCACTGTGACGGCTGGTAACGCATCCGGTATTAATGATGGTGCTGCCGCGCTGGTCCTGATGGATGCCGATGAGGCTGAAAAGCGTGGTGTTGAGCCGCTTGCACGGATTGTTTCCTGGGCAACAGCCGGTGTTGACCCATCGATTATGGGAACAGGACCAATTCCTGCTACGCGCAAAGCACTCGAAAAGGCTGGCTGGACAGTTGCAGATCTTGATCTGGTTGAAGCCAACGAAGCTTTCGCCGCGCAATCCTGTGCTGTTGTTCGCGATCTTGGGATTAATCCAGAGATCGTCAACGTGAATGGCGGAGCGATTGCCATTGGTCATCCGATTGGCGCATCAGGCGCGCGCGTGCTGACAACGCTTCTTTATGAGATGAAACGCCGTGGTGTGAAGCGCGGTCTTGCTACGCTTTGCATCGGTGGTGGCATGGGCGTCGCCATGTGTGTGGAACGGCCATAAACAGCTTAAAGGTTAACGCCAATATGGCTTGAAACGACATTAGGGCAGCAAATCTGCGCTGCCCTATGGAATTCCAATCACAGAACCACTACATATTGTGAGAACAAAGGCAGAAAATCGATCAATCAGCGATTCGTCGCCGATTCGTTCTGGCTTTGAACTGAAGGTTAATGAAAAGACGTTTTTAATCGGCCTGAATTAAACTAAGGCCCGGAAAAAAATGATAATTTAGAAACGAGTGATTTAATTGCGCTCTGCGAATTTTGTCGATGAATGCAAAGGTTAACAATCGCGCAGTTCTATTCTTAAAAAGTCCGATGCATTAACGATTGCGATTCAGCATATAGTGGCAGGATAGGCGCCAACGTCTATATGTTGCCGTGAACAAAAGGCGAAGAGTGCGGAGTCAGCGATTCGTCGCCGATTCGTTCCAGAGTCGTTCTATTTGTTAAACGGCGTATTTGTTAAGATGTCTGGGCATCGAAAACCCAGAGTGAATCATGTGTATTGAGGCGCAGTGCCATGGATAAGCCGTTTTGTTTTTTTGAGGGTGCATGCAGCAAGAGTTCCGGCTAGAACAGTCGCGGCTTTGACCGCGCCGGAATTCCTTTAAGAACATAGGTCTAAACTTAACAGGAGCGCTTTCGGCTCAAGTCATATAGTGCTATCGCATAGCTTTACGTATGGCATTTGTTCCGGGAATTCTACAATTGGCATGAACCACCTCCCTGCCCATGATCTGCCGCTGACCTTGAGCGGCCGCGGTGTGACTGCGGTGCTTGGGCCGACGAATACCGGTAAGACGCATCTCGCGATTGAGCGTATGTTGTCACATGGCAGTGGCATGATTGGTCTTCCGCTACGGTTACTCGCGCGCGAAGTCTACAATCGTGTCGTCGAGAGAGTGGGCGCGGCTAATGTTTCGCTGATTACCGGCGAAGAAAAAATCGCTCCGCCCAATTCGCGCTATTCTGTTTGCACGGTTGAGGCCATGCCGCGCCGCACGGATATGCCCTTTGTGGCTATCGATGAAGTGCAGCTAGCAGGCGATCTTGAACGCGGGCATATTTTTACGGATCGCATTCTGCATCTGCGCGGGCGGCAGGAAACGTTGTTGCTCGGCGCTGGCACGATGCGCGGCATTTTGGAAAAGCTGTTGCGTGGCATTACGGTGGTGACGCGTCCGCGCCTGTCCCATCTCACCTATGCAAGTTCGAAGAAGATTATCCGCTTGCCGAACCGTTCGGCGGTTGTCGCTTTTTCTGCGGATGAAGTTTATGCGATTGCTGAATTAATTCGCCGTCAGCGCGGTGGTGCTGCGGTGGTTATGGGGGCTCTGAGCCCACGCACCCGAAATGCACAGGTCGAGCTTTATCAGTCGGGTGATGTTGACTTCCTCGTGGCGACCGATGCCATTGGCATGGGCCTAAATCTGGATGTTGATCATGTCGCCTTTGCGCAGAATCGCAAGTTTGATGGCTATCAGTTCCGTGATTTAACGCCGTCTGAGCTGGGACAGATTGCGGGCCGTGCCGGGCGCCATTTGCGTGATGGTACGTTTGGCGTAACAGGTCAGGTTCGTCCGCTGGATGACGAAATGGTCGAGCGGATTGAGGCGCATGACTTTGACCCAGTTAAAGTTCTGCAATGGCGGACGGGTCGCTTCGACTTTTCTTCGCTGAATGCTTTGCTCTACTCTTTGGACACACCAACGCCGGTTGTCGGTTTAACCAAGGCTTTGCCTGCTGTTGATCAGCAGGCTCTTGAAAATTTGTCGAAAGACGAAGACATTGTGCGGCTTGCAACAACGCCTGCGCGAATTGAACTTTTGTGGGATACCTGTGCGCTCCCCGATTATCGTAAGATCGCGCCGGCGCAACATGCCGATATCATAGCAACCATTTATCAGGATCTGGTCCGCCGAGGGAGCGTTGATGAAGATTATATGAGCGAACAGGTGCGCCGCGCCGATAGTACAGAGGGGGAAATCGACACTCTGTCTCATCGCGTCGCGCAAATCCGTACCTGGACTTTTGTGTCGCACAGGCCCGGTTGGCTTGCCGATCCGACACACTGGCAGGAAAAGACGCGCGAAATTGAGGACAGATTGTCCGACGCGCTGCATGAAAGGTTGACGAAACGCTTTGTAGACCGCAGGACAAGCGTGCTTATGAGGCGCCTGAGAGAGAATGCTATGCTAGAAGCAGAAATCAGTTCGACCGGAGACGTAAACGTCGAAGGCCATAATGTCGGGCAACTGGAAGGATTCCGTTTTACCGCTGACGTTCAGTCCGATGGACCGGATGCGAAGGCAGTAAAGACGGCTGCACAAAAGGCGCTGGCCGCCGAATTTGACCGTCGTGCGGAGCGTTTTGCTGCTGCTCCCAACGGTGATTTTGCGCTCGGTTCAGACGGTGTTCTGCGCTGGGTTGGTGCGACTGTCGCCACGCTTGTTGCGGGTGATGATGTGTTGAAGCCGCGCGCGGTCATTTTGGCTGATGAGCAGCTGACTGGCCCAGCGCGCGATAAGGTGGCTGCACGCATTGAACGTTTTGTCGCTCATCACATTGAGACCGTTTTGAAGCCTTTGACGGATCTCAGTGCCGCTGATGCGCTGACCGGCATGACACGCGGTCTGGCTTTCCAGATCGTGGAAGGTCTTGGTGTTCTTCAGCGCCGCGATGTGAGCGAAGAAGTACGTGGTCTTGATCAGGACTCGCGCGCAGCACTTCGTCGTCTTGGCGTGCGCTTCGGTGCTTACCATGTTTTCATGCCAATGCTGCTTAAGCCTGCTCCTGCTGGCCTGATCACACTGCTTTGGGCGTTGAAGAACGAAGGCAAAGAACGCGCCGGTTATGGCGATGTGGTCAATGTTCTGGCCGCTGGCCGTACATCGGTTGTCGTTGATCCGGCTTTTGATCAGCAGTTCTACCGTCTTGCAGGCTATCGCGTGCTGGGCCGTCGTGCTGTTCGTATCGACATTCTGGAACGTTTGGCTGATCTTATCCGTCCGGCACTTGCCTGGCGTCCAGGCGCGGGTACGCGTGCAGAGGGCGCATTCGATGGCGGTCGCTTTATTGTGACGCCAGCGATGATGTCTATTCTGGGTGCAACTGCTGAGGACATGGAAGAAATTCTGAAAAGTCTCGGTTATCGTCAGGAAGCGATGGACGCGGCTGCTGTCACCGCTAAGCTTGCCGAGCTTGATGCATTTGCGGCTGCTGCTGCAACTGCGGCTCAAGCTGAGGTTGTTGAAGAAGAAACTGTCTTCAAAGCAGCCGTTCCAGCTTCTGCGCCGGCTAGCGAAGCAAAGCCCGCTGTTCCTGCTGCGGAACCTGTTCCAGCGCCTGTTAAGGCTGTTGCACAAGCAAAGGCAGCATCAGAAGCAGTTGAAGCTCCAGCTGAAGAGCCAAAGCCAATTCTTCTCTGGCGGCAGGGCCGCTTTGAAGGCCGCAATCGCAATCATGACCAGAACCAGAATCGTCAGCGCAACCATCGCCCACAGCAGGGTGATGCGCGCAAATCAGATGCTGGTTCTGAAGGTGGTGATGCGCAGGGCGCACGCGATAATCGCGGTGGCGCGAAGCGTTTTGACAAGAACCGTCGGAATGATGGCGAAGGTCAGGATCGTGGCCAGAACAAACGTGAAGGCTTTAAAGGCAAGGCTCGCGATGGCAATCGTGATCATCGCCAGTCAAAGCGTGACAATGTGAACCCACAGGCAAACAAGCGCGTTGAGCAGGAACGTCCGGTTCGTATCGACCCCGATTCGCCATTTGCCAAGCTTCTTGCTCTCAAGGAGCAGATGAAGAAGTAAAATGGTGACCGAAGCGATTGCACGACAGCGCATTGATAAGTGGCTGTTCTTTGCTCGCGTGGTTAAATCAAGATCGCTGGCGGCGAAACTCGCCGCTGGCGGCAAGGTCCGGGTCAACAGTGCAAAGATCGATCAGGCCGCCTATCAGGTGAAGATTGGCGATGTTCTCACCATCACGCTTGAACGACATATTCTGGTCTACAAGGTTTTGGCTCCCGGAGAACGCCGCGGCCCAGCACCCGAAGCGCAGCTTCTTTATGAAGATATGACGCCCAAACCAACGCAACAATCGAAAGCTATCGAGGCTGTTCAGCCACAGCGTGAAAGTGGTGCAGGGCGACCAACGAAGAAAGAACGGCGTGAAACGGATCGTTTGCGCGGTCACTGATGCGGACGCAATGACGCAGTTTGATGTGCCTTAACGAATGAAATTTCGTGTTAAGCGTCTAAAATAAAAGCATTTTCTGAATTTTAACACGCAAAAGAAATGTCATTTCAGATGTTCGTGACATAGTGATATTGCGTCGTTTGGACCCTTGTCATGGCGAGATAAAATCGTTACCTCACCGTTGGCGATTGCATAGGCATGAGCTGGCAAGCAAGCCACACGCCGTAGCACCATATGCGTGACACATATGACGTGACCGGAGCGAAAACATTCAGATGTTCGATCTGCGTGTTTAACTGTCAGTTCACTAGAGATAAGCCGTCTCTTCAAATGGGAGAGTGGCAACAGGAGTTGGACAATGACTTATGTCGTGACCGATAATTGCATTCGTTGCAAATATACGGACTGCGTCGAGGTTTGTCCTGTCGACTGTTTCTATGAGGGCGAGAACATGCTCGTCATCAATCCGGACGAGTGCATTGATTGTGGTGTCTGTGAGCCTGAATGCCCCGCTGAAGCCATTAGTCCTGATACTGAGCCGGGCCTCGACAAGTGGCTTGAGCTGAACGCTGAATATGCAGCGAAGTGGCCAAACCTGACCGCCAAAAAAGATGAGCTTCCCGAAGCGAAAGAAATGGACGGCGTGTCGGGTAAGTTTGAGCAGTTCTTCTCGGCCGAAGCTGGCCCCGGCGATTGATTGCTCGTCCGAGCTTTTTTCGATTAATTTTGATAAAAATAGTTGCCTCAAAAATGCGTTCTGAATCGTGGAATGCGACATATTTGGCAATTTGTTGATTCTTGCGCGAAATTGTGTTACCTTGCGTAAATAATTTCGGTGACTGGACGTCAACACGTGGCGCAAATGCGTTAATCTCTGAAAGGGCTAATCTTTTTTACTGGGCTGTATGGCACCGGGATGGATTATTGCGAATGCAGCAACCGTTCCTCACCAAACTCTCCCGGTAAATAAATTTGTGCCTGAGATGCGTTTCCAGCTCAAAACCGCAACGACTTCCGTACGTCTCCCAAGACGTGCGGTCGAAATCATGTGTTAACCGGCTAGTTGTGCCGGGCACAACAGGGAGTATTAGAGCGTATGACATCCCAGCAGAAGAAGGCGCCGGCTCGTCAGGGTTTCAAGACCGGTGAATCCATTGTTTATCCAGCTCACGGCGTCGGCCAGATCGTTGCCATCGAAGAGCAGGAAGTTGCCGGCCACAAGCTTGAGCTTTTTGTTATCGACTTTGAAAAAGACAAGATGCGCCTCAAGGTGCCGGTCGCTAAGGCTGTCAGCATCGGTATGCGCAAGCTGTCGGAAACCGATTATGTTGAACGCGCATTGAAGGTCGTACAGGGCCGTGCACGCGTCAAGCGCACCATGTGGTCGCGCCGCGCACAGGAATATGATGCAAAGATCAATTCCGGCGACCTAATCATGATTTCTGAAGTTGTACGTGATCTGCATCGCGCAGAAAATCAGCCAGAGCAGTCCTATTCTGAGCGTCAGCTTTATGAAGCAGCGCTTGATCGTATGGCCCGCGAAATTGCTGCAGTGAACAAGCTTTCGGATACAGAATCTGTTCGTCTCATTGAAGCAAATCTTGCTAAGAGCCCGAAGCGCACCAAGGCTGATATTGAGGCCGAAGGCGATGCTGAAGGTGATGAAGTCGAAGCAGCATAATAAATTGTTGTAATTTTTCTAAAAAGCCCGGTTTTGCCGGGCTTTTTATTTTCTGAATAACAGATTTGGGCATTGCCCAAGTGATCCTGAACTCTATTTTCTTTGATATCTGAAGATTTGTTGCGTTCCTTATGGAACCGCAGAGCTTCCTTTGCGTTGTAATCAAACCAGTTCGTAAACGGGTTTGTTTTGCGGCGTATTAATCTGGCCTCAAAGCAGGTCTGTCACAGGGTTTTTGAACGAATACGAGTTGTTCATTCAATTGTTCTTCGCAGAGCTGATTTATCTTTTGTCTTGTCCTTCAAAGTTCTTTTGAAGGCTTTGCACTAAGAACAGGAGAACCAGATGAGCATGTTGTCGATTAGCAGTTCCTCCCCAGTTCCAACCCAAGTTTCAGCATCAGTTCCCTCGTTGCGGTTGCCGAAGGCATCGCGCAATATGGTGCCTGCACCATCTTCTTCCCCTCAATCCATGATCCGCAACGCTATGTCAGCGCCTTATCTTGAGCGTGACGAAGAGCGTTCGCTGGCAATAGCGTGGAAAGAAAACAAAGATCAGAACGCACTGCATCGAATGACTGCATCACATATGCGGTTGGTCATTTCGATGGCGGGACGTTTCCGGAAGTTTAAGCTGCCGATGAGTGATCTCATTCAGGAAGGTTATGTGGGTCTGCTTGAAGCGGCAGCACGCTTTGATCCTGAGCGTGAAGTTCGTTTCTCGACTTATGCGTCATGGTGGATCCGCGCTTCGATGCAGGATTACATTCTGCGTAATTGGTCGATCGTCCGTGGTGGCACCAGTTCGGCGCAAAAGTCGCTGTTTTTCAATCTTCGTCGCCTGCGCTCGAAGCTTGCGCAAGAAGATGAAACACTGACGAAGGCAGAAATCTATCGCCAGATTTCCACCCAGCTTGGAGTTTCGGCGAATGACGTTGAAGTGATGGATAGCAGGCTTTCGGGGTCTGACAGTTCGCTTTCAGCGTCGTTGAACAATGATGAATCAGGCACGTCAAGCCGCATGGATTTTCTTGTCGATGATCATCCTTTGCAGGATGAGGTCGTGGAAGGCGCAATCGATAGCGAACGTCGTGTTGGCTGGCTTCACACGGCACTCCATGCGTTGAATGAACGCGAGTTGCATATCATTCGCGAGCGTCGTCTGGATGATGATGGTGTGACGTTAGAGGCGCTCGGTGAAAAGCTTGGCATTTCAAAAGAACGTGTCAGGCAGATTGAAAGCCGCGCGATGGAAAAACTTAAGATCGCGCTGCTTGATCAGCACGAAATGGCGGTTTACCAAGTCTAATATTTAGCCCTGACTTCCGTTTAATCGGCCTGACCAGTCTTCTACTTTACGGTTCTCAAGGCGGCGAATGGCATAGCGCTTCCAGCCATCGGCAAGGTGAACGATCTTGGCCATCTGTGCCAGTTCGTCATAATTGAGCGTATCGACATAAAGCAGATTCCAGAGACGGTGTAACGTCCATTCCGGCGACAGACGCTCGATCAGTGTCATTGCATCGTCTTGGGCCACGACGCCTTCTTCCAAAACACGATAATACCAGCCGGTACGCCCCGTCTTCTGAACACGGACGGCCATATCTGCGACATTGAAACGAGCGTTTAGCTTCCAGCAGGGTTGTCTGCCTTGAGAGACTTCAATGACAGCCGTGCCTATGCGAAAGCGATCACCGACTGCAACATTTTGCTCAGTTAGGCCGATGGTAGAAATATTCTCGCCAAAGGCACCTGCATCATTCAGCTGCTCATTTTCTCCCAAATCGTTGAGCCAGTCTGCGTAATGATCGCGTGGGTAGTGATGGACGGCCTTCTCAGGCCCACCATGCACTTTTTTGTCGCCTTGTTCGTCGCACTCCAATCCATCGCGCAGCAGGCGCACAGGGCCAGAAACCGGCTTTTTATCAATGCCGCTTGGCGCTTGCCGCTCGCCCAAGGGAGAGATCTTACCAGCGAGCAATGATTGGACGATGACTTCCATTGGGATTTACTCGCTGATGAGCTTCACGCGGTCGCCAACAGATACCGTCGCACCGGCTGGCATAGCATTCAGAAGGCGGAAGAGTTCAAGTTTGCGCGTCGTGCCCTGCATGCGCGCCGAAAGGCTTGCCATGGTGTCGCCCGGCTTCACAGTGACCACGCGAATGCGCAATGGTTTGATAGCTTCTTGTTCAGCGCGTGTAAGCAGGCGGAACGACTGTGTCACGGTTTGCGATGCAGGCATCAAAGCATTGCTGCCTTTTGGCGCTGCTGTGAGGAAGCGATAAACTTTGTTATTTGCGGCTATCACCACAATATCGAATTGCCAGCGATCGGCACTTGCGCGTGCAGTTGCAGCGGGCAGGCCGTTGATGGTGATCGGACGGATTGAACTTTCGTCCAAGCCTGTTACCCAACCCGATTTGATGTAATCGGTGAGGTTTGAGCCTGACGGTAGCGAAGCGCCGTCGAAGCGGATTGCCACTTCGCCCGGGCCACTTGCCATGACGGCTGTCGCCGAATTGTCGATGGTGAAACCGGCGGGAGCTGTAAAGGTCACACCAAGTTTTGGATGAATGAAAGTCTGCTCGCGAACGTAGCCCTCACTCGGTGAGTCGCCATAAAGCAGCCCATCAATACCATTGAGGAAAGAATCGCGATCCGTGGTGCCGACGCCCGGTGCACCGATACGGCGCGCATGGCCAAGTGCCAACTGAATGCGCTGCGGCGTTGCAGGGTGGCTCGCAAGGAAGTCGAGGCTTGCATCGGTCGCGCCAGAAACCGAACGGAAATCCGTATAGGCTTCCATCGATTGCAGGAAGCGTGCAGACGCAAAGGGGTCGTAACCCGCTTCACCGATCATCTTGATGCCGATAGCATCGGCTTGCAGTTCCTGATTGCGTGAGAACTGCGCAAGACGCAGCTTACCACGAATGTCTGCTTCACGGCTGGCGCTTTCATTGTGCAGCACTTCGGTTGCAACACGTCCGGCGATTGCCGTCTCGGCTTCTTTTTCCTGACGAAGAATACCGTGATTGGCAACCACATGGCCCATTTCGTGTGCAATGACGGCTGCAACTTCCGACGAGTCATTGGCGAGCGCCAACAGCCCACGCGTTATGTATAGAAAACCGCCCGGCAATGCGAAAGCATTGATGTTGGGGCTATCCAGAATCGTGATGCGATAGGTTTGATCCGGTTTGTCAGAAACGGTGGTGAGATTACCCACAATTTTGGCGACCATGCGCTCAAGCTTTGCGTCCTTATATTCGCCGCCATAGGTGGCAAGAATACGCGGGTGCTGCTGTGCGCCGATTTGCGCCAGGCGATCATTGCGCGAAACGTTTTCAACGGTCACCGGATTTGAAGACGGCTGAAGGCCGAGATCCTTACTGGAATTGATCGACTGGCAGCCCGAAATCACGGCAACAGAAAGCAAGCCAAAACCGATGGCTGATTTCCGCCAATTGTGCTGTGCCCATTCTGGCAGCGAAAGGGGGAGACACAGGGAGGCCCGAAGACGGGTCGTATGACGGAACAGTATTTTACCCTCGCAATTGAATCAGTACCGATCACTCTGGCACAAATCTAGCTACTGACTGAAACACCTACAAGAAGTAGTTCGGTCATCAAAGCTGTTGTTCAAGGCGAATGCGAACAAAATATGTCCGCGACGGTAACTCTATTTGAGCTGGAAAGTCTGATCGCCGATATAGCGCTTCAAAGCGTCTGGTCCAGATGGTGACAGCAAATCACTCGCCGGTCCGTGAGCGGTAATGTGACCATTTTCTAAAAATAGTAGCAACGCATCGAGATAAAGTGCGTCTTCCGGCGTGTGCGTGACCATGAGTACGGTCATAGCATTTTCCTGCTGCAACTCTCGTACAAGATCGAGCATCTGATGTCGAAGGGCAGGGCCGAGCGAAGCAAAAGCTTCATCGAGTAGCAGGACCGGGCGCTCGCGCACGAGTGCTCGTGCAATCGCCACACGCTGGCGTTCGCCACCGGAGAGCGCTTCCGGATTACGTTGTTCTTTGCCCTTCAAGCCCACGCGTTCTAATGCGGTGGTAATGGCTGCGCGATCCAGCTGGGTAAGCTTGAGGTTTGGCGAGCGACCCAGGCCGATATTCTGCTCAACGGTTAAGTGAGCGAAGAGATTGTTTTCCTGAAAAACCATCGAGACCGGACGGCCAGCAGGCTGCAGAGCGGTTACATCTGCATCGCCGATAATAATTGCCCCCGATTGGGGGGCTTCAAAGCCGGCAATCAAATTGAGCAGGGTGGATTTTCCCGAACCGCTGGGGCCGACAACAGCCGCAATTACGCCGCCCGGTATAATGGCGTCGAAGTGCATGGTGGTTTCGCCATAGCTGAAATGCACATCGCGAAGCCTGATGTCGGCTTGAACTGTCATGAGAGTGGCGTTTCCTTTCGCGATGCTGCACGGTCTGCAAGCATCATCAGGCAAAGACATAAGATTCCGAGGATAAGCGCAAGGCCTGCCGCGTCGAAAGTGCGATAGCTGCCCATGCGCTGAAATAACAGATAGGGGAGTGTTAAGAGCGCATCGCTGCCAAAAAGTGCGATCGTGCCGAGGTCTCCAAGCGATAATGCCATGGCGAAGGCAAAGGCCATGCCGAAAGGTTTGCGGATGGATGGCCAGTCTATCAGCCGTAAGCGATTGAATCCGGTTATGCCAAGCTGTGCACAGAGCCTGTTATGGCGTGCTGCTGAAGTATCCCACGCTGGGCGCAATAGACGCACAGCAAAAGGCATGGCCATCGCTGCATTAACGGTCACAACCATGAAAGGCGCCACAGTAAAGGGGTCGGTGAAGTTTCTGAGCAGAATGAACCAGCCTGCACCAAGCACAATGGGAGGCATCACAAGAATGAGGCTTGAGCCGGTATCGAATAGGCTCGAAAGCCGCGCACTTCTTGTTGCTTCGTGGGCAATGACAAGTGAAAGCGAAAGAACTACCGAAAGAAGGGCTGCGGAAAAGCCGAGCGCGATGCTTGTGCTGATGGCCCGCCACACGGTTCGTTCGCTCAACAATCGAATAAGATCGGCAGCAAGGCCGGAAATGACCACGCCACTAACGGGTAATGCAACATAGAGAAAGCCCAGGGCGATAGCTGCGATGTTGAAAATGCGCTCAGGCGCGGTGGGCTTGCCATAACGCTTAGTAGTGTTTGTCAGCGTAAAACCTTCTTCGGATGGACGTCCGGTCAGTCGCAAAGCCAGCAGCATTACCAGTGTAAGCGTGAGTTGTGCCAGTGTAAGCGCCACAGCCCGTGCCGGATCGAAATCGAAATGCAGGCTCTGGTAGATCGCGACTTCCAGTGTCGTTGCGCGTGGCCCGCCACCGAGCGTCAGAACAGTGGTAAAGCTTGTCACGCAGAGCATGAAGATGAGGCCGATCATGCCCGGCAGATTGCGCCGGATGACAGGCCACTCAATCAGGCGGAAGCGTGCTTTGTTACCCATGCCAAGCTGAGCGGAAAGCTTCCAGTAATCAGCAGGGATCGATTCGTAGGCTGCCAGAATGAGCCGCACTGCCAGCGGCATGTTGAAAAATACATGCGCGATCAAAATGCCGGTGAGGCCATAAATGTCGGGCGAGACCGGATAGCCAGCTGATTGCGAAAGCTGCGCGATAAAGCCGTTGCGACCATAAATGCTGGTGATACCCAAAACGGTTACAAGCGCTGGCAGGGCAAGCGGCAACGCAAAAAGGCGTAAAATCAGGCCGCGTCCGGGAAAGCTCGTTTCCGAATAAAGTGCGCGTGCCACAGGAATGGCAAATAGCACCGACAAAAGCGCCGATGCTGCCGCTTGCAGCACGGTAAAGCGCGCAACACGCAGCAGATAGGCGTCGAAATAAACGTCAGTGTTAAAGCCGCTGGCTTCAAACGCCAATGCTATCAAAGAGCCGCCGACCAGAACCGCTAAAAAGCAAAGCGCCAGCACGCCTGCGAGTTGCTTCATCGCAGGCGTATTTCTGGCAGAGTTTTTGGTCGGCGATTTTATCATTTGCTGGATGCAGCCAGCCATTCATCGACCCAGGCGTTGCGGTTTTTCGCAACGTCATCAGCCGGGATCAGCAGTGTTTTTTCAGGCTTTGGCAGTTTGTCGAAAGCCGCAGCAAGCGGTGCGGACGTTTTTCCTGCTGGATACATCCAGTTGGTTTCAGGGATTACGTCCTGAAAGCCGGGGCCAGTCATGAAAGCCAGAAACTTTTGCGCCAGCGGGTTCTTTGCGCCGGTTGTTGTCTGTGCTGCAAGCTCGATCTGAAGGTAATTACCTTCCGGGTAAGCTAGCGCCTTATAGCGCTCAGTGCCTTCCGCAATCATGTGATAGGCAGGCGAGGTCGTGTAGGAAAGCACCATCGGCGCTTCGCCTTTGGTGAACAGGCCATAGGCTTCGGACCAACCCGGCGTGACCGTGAGAATGCGCTTCTGCAGCTTTTCCCAAGCTTCGCCTGCCTGATCGCCATAGACTGATTTGATCCAGAGCAGAATGCCAAGGCCCGGTGTCGATGTGCGTGGATCCTGAATGACGATCTTTTGCGACGAATCACCTTCGACCAGCTCTTTCAGGCTTTGCG
The DNA here is from genome assembly GCF_047308065.1 of Brucella sp. H1_1004. Classification (NCBI taxonomy): domain Bacteria; kingdom Pseudomonadati; phylum Pseudomonadota; class Alphaproteobacteria; order Hyphomicrobiales; family Brucellaceae; genus Brucella; species Brucella sp. H1_1004. The sequence continues at coordinate 109,728 of NZ_JAYKZA010000002.1, read as the reverse complement.
GTGGGTTGGGCAGTTTTTCGGAGTCATAAACGACAGCAAAATAACCATAGTCGTAAGGCACGAAAATATCGTCCTTAAAGTCGCCCGGCACTTTGACATTGGTGAGATCAACATTGCTAGGCGCGAAATAGCCGGTAGCGCGTGCTTCCGTGGTCAGGTTGGTATCGAGGCCGAGAACGATGTCGGCTTTGGTATTGCCGCCTTCAAGCTTGAGGCGATTAAGAAGGGCAACACCATCCGCCGATGCGACCCATTCCAGCTCACAATCGCATTCTTTTTCAAAGTTTTCCTTCACTTTGGGGCCGGGACCCCATTCGGAAACAAAACTGTCATAGGTGTAGATGGTGAGTTTATCCTTGGCCTGCGCTGAAAAGGCAAAAGCCGCAGTCAACGATAATGTAAGCAGAGATAAAAACCGCATAACGGCATTCCTTTCTTTTGTTCGAAAAGATTGTGCGCCGTTATCAAAATCGGTCAGCATCTAATCCCTCCGCCGGTACAAACCGGATCAGGTTCAGCGGGTTAGCCGGAGTACGGCCTCTCAGCCATTCAAAGACTGAATGGCACCCCGTTAGAGCAGGATCGATAATAGTGGTTCGCGCGTCCGAGGGCAAGCGATGAAGATGCGGGCTTTCGGGGATAATTCTCGCGTGTTATGAGCGACTTATGAGTACATTTGTCATTCTTCTCGGCGGTGATCTTGTTGTCACAGAACGCCTGAAACGTCAGATAGCGGGTGCACGGGTATTGGCCGCGGATAGTGGTATGCGCCATGCGCAGGCGCTTGGTGTTGAGCCGGAGCTATGGCTGGGCGATTTTGATTCCACATCGGATGACTTGCTTGCGCAATATGCGCATGTACCGAAAAAAACGTTTCCAGCCGCCAAGGATATGACTGACGGAGAACTTGCTCTCGAAGAGGCATTTGAGCGCGGCGCTGAGCGCGTTATCCTTTGCGGCGCATTCGGTGGTTCACGCACGGATCACACGCTTTTACATTTGACGATGGCGACAGCACAGGCGGCAAAGGGCCGTGAAATTTTGCTCTCAAGCGGTGCTGAAGAGGCGTGGCCGCTGGTTGCCGGAGACTATGTTTACGATTTCCCTGATGGTACATCATTCAGTGTCGTTAATTTTTGTACTGTTGAAGGACTTTCAATCACAAATGCAGAGTGGCCGTTAGACAATGTGACCTTGCCTTTCGGTTCTTCATGGACGGTTTCTAACGTTGTGCGCGGAACCCTTTGTGTTTCCGCGCGTTCTGGTCTTGCGATACTTGTAGCAAACCTGATTGATCCATCATCTGTTCAGGCGTGCCGCTAACCTTAATAATTGAAACTGCTTGACGCTGTACGTCGAAACGTATTGTAACTATGTCAAGCGTGACGCCGAATTTGGGGACGCAACGTCGGTGTTAGTGTAACTCTAATAGGAGATTGTTTCATGAAATCACGTCTTTCCATGATCGCAATCGTCGGTGCGCTTGCGTTCTCAACAGCAGCATGCACGACGGGTGAACAGCGTACAGCCGGTTACGGCGTTGGCGGCGCAGCGCTTGGTGCGCTTGCAGGTGGCGCTATCGGCGGTAACGGTCGCGGTGCTTTGACTGGCGCTGCAATTGGTGCAGTTGGTGGTACGCTGCTTGGTGCAGCAACAACACGCAACAATGTTCAGTATTGCCGTTACCGCGATAATTACGGTCGCGTTTACGAAGCGCCTTGTAACTAAGACGCCTAAGCTATTTAAGTTTGAAAACAGGCCGGAGAAATCCGGCCTGTTTGTTTTTCCGGGCCATATCATTTGACAGAATGCGTTTTGTCCTCGACAAGCAGGTCACAAATTTCAACGGCAGTTTTCAAAGAGAACCATGGCACCTCCGCTTCTTCGCCTCGACCAGATCAAGCTCACCTTTGGCGGTACACCGCTTCTGGAAGAAGCAGCCCTTTCTGTAAGTGAGGGCGACCGCATTGCGCTGGTCGGCCGCAACGGTTCCGGCAAATCCACTTTGCTTAAAATTGCAGCGGGAATGGTTGAAGCGACATCCGGTGAAATATTCAAGCATCCGGGCGCGACTATTCGTTATCTGCCGCAGGTGCCAGACCTTGATGGCTATGCCAATGTGCGCGCTTATGTGGAAGCCGGTCTTGGACCGGCAGATGATCCGCATCGTGTGACCTATCTGCTTGAGCATCTTGGCTTGACCGGTGAAGAAAAGCCGGATCACCTTTCAGGCGGTGAAGCGCGCCGCGCAGCGCTTGCGCGGGTTATTGCTCCTCAGCCTGATGTCCTGTTGCTAGACGAGCCGACCAACCATCTTGATCTTACAACAATCGAGTGGCTTGAAGGTGAGTTGCGCCAGATCCGTTCGGCGATCGTTCTGATCTCGCATGACCGTCGTTTTCTTGAAAATGTCAGCCGTTCGACGGTCTGGCTTGATCGTGGCATTACACGCCGTATCGATCAGGGCTTTGCGCATTTCGAAGAATGGCGCGACAAGGTTCTCGAAGAAGAAGAGCGTGATCATCACAAGCTTGGCCGCCAGATTGCGCGCGAAGAACATTGGCTGCGCTATGGTGTAACCGCGCGCCGCAAGCGCAATATGCGCCGGCTTGGTGAGTTGCATTCCATGCGCGCTGATTTCCGCAATCATCGCAAAGCGCAAGGAACCGCCGTGCTTGCGGCAAGTGATTCCAAAGAGTCCGGCAAGCTGGTGATCGAAGCTAAGAAGCTCAACAAAGCTTATGGCGAACGGGTTCTTGTTCATGATTTTTCTACCCGGATACAGCGCGGTGATCGTATTGGTCTTGTCGGGCCAAATGGAGCGGGCAAGACGACGCTTTTGTCGATGCTGATGGGCAAGCTTGAGCCTGATTCGGGCACGTTGCGCCTCGGCGTTAATCTGGAAATGGCAGAGCTCGATCAGAAGCGTGAAAGCTTGAACCTTGATGACACGCTAGCGCATTATCTGACCGATGGGCGCGGGGAAAATCTGGTCATCAATGGCGAACAGCGCCATGTCGTGTCCTATATGAAGGACTTTTTGTTCCAGCCGGAACAAGCGCGCACCCCAATCCGCGAGCTTTCCGGTGGTGAACGCGCGCGTCTGATGCTGGCGCGTGTTTTGGCGCGGCCTGCCAATCTGCTGATCCTCGACGAGCCGACCAATGATCTCGATATGGAAACGCTCGATCTTTTGCAGGAGCTGGTTTCTGGCTTTCCCGGAACCGTTATCCTTGTCAGCCACGACCGTGATTTCCTTGATCGCACGGTAACGTCCGTAATTGCGCCGGAAGGTGATGGCAACTGGCTGGAATATGCTGGTGGCTATGCCGATATGATGGCGCAACGCAAGGAGCAGGCCTTAGCGCGTCGCAATGTGAAAACAGCTGCTGCACGTTCAGATGACAAAAGCACTGACGCACCGCAGCCTAAGCGTGAAGAAAAGCGCAAGCTTTCCTACAAGCAAAAATTTGCGCTTGAAACCTTGCCCGGCAAAATGGACGCTTTGGCAAAAGAAATGTCAGTGCTCGAAGGCAAGCTTGCTGATCCGCAGCTTTACGCCAAAGACCCAACACTTTTTGGCAAGACCGCCGATCTTCTCGACAAGAAGCGCTCCGAGCATTCCGCCATGGAAGAAGAATGGCTGGAGCTGGAGATGCTGCGGGAAGAACTGGAAGGGTAGTTTACCCTTCCGTTTCGTTTTTGGTTAAGCGCTTGCCTTGTCGAGTAGGGCGATTGCTTCATCGTCCAGCTTGATCTGTACAGCATCGATCAGCTCATTGAGCTGGGTGAGACGTGTTGCACTGGCAATCGGTGATGTGACAGCGGGTCGTGCGATCAGCCACGCGATTGCGATCTGCGCGGGTGTCGCATCATTGGCGCGGGCAACCTGATCAAGCGCAGCAATAATTCGCGATCCGCGATCGGTCAGATATTTTTCGACCGTTTGACCACGTGCGCTTTGACCAAGGTCATCTTTTGAGCGGTATTTGCCGGTTAGAAAACCGGAAGCCAGCGAGTAATAGTTGATGACGCCAAGTTCGTTGTCACGGCAGATCGCTTCAAGCCCATCCTCAAACCCTGCACGATCGTAGAGATTATAGAGCGGCTGCAATGTTTCGTAGCGCGGTAGGTTGTGCTGCTTTGCAACACTGAGCGATTCTGTCAGGCGTTCTGCTGTGAGATTGGATGCGCCGATAGCACGGACTTTACCGGCCTTGATCAGTTCCTGATAGGTGCCCAATACATCTTCGAACGGCGTTTCGGGATCATCCCAATGCGATTGATAAAGATCGATATAGTCAGTTTGCAGCCGCTTGAGAGAGGCATCGACAGCTTTGCGAATATAGGCGGGAGACAATCCCTTTTCGTCTGGTCCCATTTCTGAACCGACTTTGGTGGCGATCACAACTTTGTGACGAAGGCCACGAGATTTCAGCCAGTTTCCGATGATGGTTTCGGATTCGCCACCGAAATTGCCCGGTGCCCATGCGGAATAAACATCGGCTGTATCAATAAAATTCAGTCCCACATCGACAAAACGGTCGAGAAGCGAAAATGATGTTGCTTCATCGACCGCCCAGCCAAATACGTTGCCGCCAAAACACAGCGACGAAACCTCGAGTTCAGTACGTCCGAGTTTTCTAAACTCCATGGACCCTATCCTCTTCCTTTGCCTGCGGCCCATTTCTGAGCCTTAGCGTTATGATTTCAGGAAGAAGGAATTGGATCCAAAGAATCAACCCATGCCAAGCGCGTCCATGTAAAGCTGGAGCATCGCTTCTTCTTCCTGACGTTCATGGTCTTCTTTTTTACGCAGACGAATAATGGTCCTTACGACCTTGCTGTCAAACCCCGAACCCTTCAATTCCGCATAAACTTCCTTGATATCGTCGCCAATGGTCTTTTTTTCTTCTTCGAGGCGCTCGATGCGCTCGATGAAAGCACGCAACTGGCCAACAGCAATGGTCTGGGCTTCGCTGGTAATGTCGTCGCTCACGCGTTTCTCCAATTCAAAGTCGATTATGAATGCGGGTCAAAGGTCATCCGTTACAGGAACAGGACCATTGCCGAAAGTCGGACTTAGTTTTTCTGCGAGTCGCAGGCAAAATTAAGAGCCAGTGGGCTTGGAAATGCGCTTTTTATCGCCGACAGGCTGTGGATAGCGGGCAAAGGATCAGCCAATCGGGCCAGTTCGCGAACCGAAATGCCGGATTTCATGGATTTCGGGCATCGCGTTGATTTTTGCCAGCATTGGCGCCAGCAGTTCCGCCCATTGTGTTGCCCCGGCTTTATCAGCAATCAAATCCTGCCGCACTTCAATGAGAACATGCGCAAAGCCTCTGGCGGTTGCATGGCGATAAAGCGCATCGTTTTTAAGTGCGCCATCATAAGGTTCGTTATCGCCGACAACCAGTCCAGCCTCATTGCGCAGCATGGAAAGGAAAGGGGTAACACCACGCGGGTCAGCATCCCACAAAAGCCCGATATGCCACGGGCGGTCTTTGCCGCGCCAGTTTGGTGTAAAGGAGTGGATCGCGACGATGAATGGTGCTTTGCCGCTTTCGCCTGCAACCTGCGTACTCATCGAGGCAACGGCATCATGATAAGGGCGATAGAAACAGTCGAGCCGGTTTTCGCGCTCTTCCGGCGTCATTGGATAGTTGCCGGAAATCACTGCGCCGTCTGATAATTGCATGATGAGTGTTGGGTCGTCTTCGCCGCGATTGGGATCAATCAGCAACCGGGAAAAGCCACCCATGACCGCTGGGGCGTTGAGCTTGGCTGCCAGCTGCCGCGTTAGTTCTTCGACGCCGATATCATAAGCGATATGGCGCTCAAACTCGCTTTGCGCCATGCCAAGGCTGCCATATTTGACAGGCAAATCACGCCGGGCATGGTCGGCAGTCAGAAGCAGGCCGAGGCTAAGGTCGCCATCGAGCTGATATACGGGTGAGAACGATGGATCAAATGACATGGATGCAGCTTCTTGGGTGGGATTTCTGTCATAAATCGCAAGTAGTTTCAGCTCTGTCATGAGAAAGTCGGTATTGCAACGATCATTCTCAAAAGAATGGTGAAGGCGTTTCGGGATTGAGGCAAGCCAGGAATCTAATCGTTTAAATTGCGCGAAAATCGCTATGCAGTTTGATTGGAAATGCTGTAACTGATTTGTTCTCTCCGGGATTGCGTTGACATCAAAGGCGAAACTGCCGAAAAGAGATCGACCGAAAGAGGATTTCCTTGCGTGAGACAAAAGCGATTGCGGACTGAAGGAGTTCGGCGAATGCGACTTCCAGTGTTTTTGGGTTTGTTTTCCACTGTGCTTGTGGGTGCTTTGGGTGTGACTTCCATGGAAGCGCGTGCTGATTTTCGAGTATGTAACTCAACTCAGAATCTGGTTGGTGTTTCCATTGGCTATCGAGCCAAGGCCGGCTGGGTGACAGAGGGCTGGTGGCATATTGATGGCTCCACCTGCAAGACGCTGATCGAGGGGCCGTTGACCTCCCGATATTATTATCTTTTCGCAGAAGATTCTCAGAGCGGCGGTCGCTGGGAAGGCAAAGTGAACATGTGTGTGGCGGAAAAAGAATTCCGTATCACAGGTGTTCAGGACTGTTTTGCCCGTGGTTTCCAGCGCAATGGCTTTCAGGAATACGATACCGGGGAACAATCGAGCTGGATGGTACAGCTCACGGACGAAACGCCGTTAGAAAACTCCACAGTTACAGGAACGAATAGCCCATGAAGCGCAACCGCAAGGTCAAGATTCTCGCCACACTCGGCCCGGCGTCTGGCGAGGAATCCGTTATCCGTCAGCTTTTTGAAGCAGGCGCAGACGTCTTCCGTATCAATATGAGTCATGCTGATCATGATATGATGCGTGCGCTTGTGAAGCGCATCCGCAATGTTGAAAAAGAGCTTGGTCGTCCAATCGGCATTCTGGCCGATCTTCAGGGTCCAAAGCTCCGCGTTGGCAAGTTCAAAAATACCAAGGTCACATTGACCGTTGGTCAGACCTTTACCCTCGACAACAATCAGGAACCGGGCGATGAAACCCGCGTTTATCTTCCGCACCCGGAAATTCTGGAAGCTGTGGAAGCTGGCCATCGTCTTCTGATTGATGACGGCAAGCTGGAGCTGATTGCAGAATCAAGCGATGGCAAGTCGATTGTTTGTAAGGTTGTTGCTGGAACCAGCATTTCCGATCGTAAGGGTGTTAGCCTGCCAGATACCACGCTGGGTGTCGGCGCTCTGACGGAAAAAGATTACAAGGATTTCGACGCGGTTCTGAAGGAAGATATCGACTGGGTTGCCCTGTCGTTCATTCAGCGCCCGGAAGATCTGATCGAAGCACGCAAGATTTCAGGCGGCAAGGTCGGCCTGATGTCCAAGATCGAAAAGCCGCAGGCTGTCACCCGTTTGGATGAGATCATCGAACTGTCCGACGCGATCATGGTTGCCCGTGGTGATCTTGGCGTTGAAATGCCACTGGAAAGCGTTCCGGGCATTCAGAAGCAGATGATCCGCAAGGCACGCCGCGCTGGTAAGCCGGTTGTGGTTGCGACACAGATGCTTGAATCAATGATCACCGCACCTGTTCCAACCCGCGCTGAAGTATCGGACGTCGCAACGGCTGTTTTTGAAGGCGCAGACGCGGTCATGCTTTCGGCAGAATCGGCTTCCGGTCAATATCCGGTTGAAGCAGTTGCCACGATGAACCGCATTGCGGAAAAGGTTGAGCGCGAGCCGACCTATCCGGGCATTCTGGATGCGCAGCGCGCAATCCCTGAACCAACCGGTTCCGATGCGATTGCTTTGGCTGCACGTCAGATCGCTGAAACGCTGAACCTTTCAGCAATCGTCACCTACACGGCTTCGGGTGCAACTGGTCTTCGTGCGGCGCGTGAACGTCCTCGTACACCAATCATCGCGCTGTCGCCGGTTGTTGAAACTGCACGCCGCCTGTCGGTTGTCTGGGGTCTGCATTGCGTTGTCACAGAAGACGCGCATGATCTGGAAGACATGGTCGATCACGCCTGTCAGGTCGCATTCAAGGAAGAGTTCGGCAAAGCTGGCGATCGTCTGATCGTTACGGCTGGTGTGCCATTCGGAACACCGGGCGCAACCAACCTTCTTCGCATCGCCTATATTGGGGCGGATGGTCAGTCTTCAACTGACTAATTCTGAGCATCCAGTTTTGGGTGGGCCTGATGTACAAGAAAAAACGCGCTCCTTTCGGGGCGCGTTTTTGTTTGTATCTCTGTCAGAGAATCAGGTGCGGGTGTCGCTCAGCTCTTCCGTGAGATCGAGCAGATTCTTCTGCGCATCACGCATCATCGGATTAACTTCGAGCGCTTTCTCGTAGGCCTTCAGAGCTTGCTCCTTGAGGCCGCGAGCGCGCAGAATGTCGGCCATGCCAGTTAGCGCGCCGTAATGGCGTGGTTCAAGCTCCAGCGTGCGATTGATGTCATACATGGCATGCGCATAATCATTGCGCAGGTAATAGACCGTCGCACGACGATTCCATGCTTCCGCATAATCGGGATTGATCGCGATGGCTTCATTGAGAAAATCGAGCGCTGACGTATAGCGCTTTTCAAGCATCGCTGAATTGGCCCATTGCACTAGAAGGTCCACCGTGGCGCTGCCAGATTGCTGCCAGATCTGATTGATCTGGATCGTCAGGCGACGAGCCTTGGTCGCATCGGAGGTGCGCTTGAGATCAGCAAAAAACTTATCGAGCCGCTCTTCAGGCGTCTGGTCTGCTTGTTCTTGAGGTTTGGGAGTGGGCTTTTGTTCGCTGTCGGCACCCGTCTGCACAGGCAGGATAGGGGCGGTCAGCTGAGGCTTCGTATCGGCGAGCGCAGGGCTGGTGATCAGCAGAGCTGCGCTAAAGGCAGATAGGAGCGTGAAGTGTATTGGATAAGCAAAAACGTTCCGCATACGCATAATGTTGATTATACGTAGCGAAACGTCAAATGCAAAATCAGAAATAAGATTAGCCCTGACGTGCCTTGAAGCGCGGAGCAGTCTTATTGATGATGTAAACGCGGCCCTTGCGACGAACGAGCTGGCAGTCACGATGACGGCCCTTGAGCGCCTTGAGCGAATTCTTGATCTTCATGTCAATCACCGGTCTTGGTTGGGCCCATCGACAGCACGTGTCGCGGGGCGGCATAAAAACAGGCGCCCAAGGCGCCAATTGGTTACAGGCAGTATTCCTGCCCGAAGGGTTGGCCGAAATACACAATATTTCAGCCGAATGTCAACTCCTGCGCCGCAGATTCACGAAGACTGGTCCCGAAAATCTTGCCGCAGGACCTGCTAACGCAGGAATCTGATCGATTCCTGCGCAATGCTTAGCGCGCGCGGGGGTGAATGCGGGTCACATGACCCATTTTGCGGCCTGGGCGGGCTTCTTTTTTACCATAGAGATGCAGCACAGCATTCGATTCTGCGAGAATCGCCGGAACCTGCTCAATATCGTCGCCGATGAGGTTTTCCATCACGCAATCGGAATGGCGCACCGTGTCGCCAAGCGGCAGCCCTGCAACGGCACGGATATGCTGTTCAAACTGCGAGATCGCGCAGGCAGCTTCTGTCCAGTGACCCGAATTATGCACGCGCGGTGCAAATTCATTGGCAAGCAGCGTTCCGTCAGCAAGAACGAAAAACTCAAGACCAAGCACACCGACATAATCAAGCGCATGGAGAAGCTTCTCTGCGGCCTTGCTGGCGGTGTCAGCTGTCTCAGCCGAGATTGCTGCGGGAACCGTCGAAGTTGCGAGAATGCCGTCCTTATGGACGTTTTCTGAAATATCGAAGATGGCAACATTGCCCTGGCGGTCGCGCGCTGCAATCACAGATACTTCGCGCTCAAAAGCAACAAAGCCTTCAAGGATTGCCGGTGCGTGCTTGATTGCGTGAAGCGCGTTCTTCGCTTCGCTTTCGTCGAGCGATGTGAGGCGGACTTGTCCCTTGCCATCATAGCCGAGGCGCCGAGTTTTCAGAATACCGCGTTCGCCAAGTGCTCCGAGCGCTGCAATGAGCGATTCTTCATCGTCAACGAGACGCCACGGGGCGGTTTCGATGCCGCTTTCATTGAGGAATTGCTTTTCGGTAAAACGGTCCTGCGAAATCTCAAGCGCTGCTGGTGGCGGAAATACGAGCGCCGATTCTGCAAGTTTGTCGGCGGCTGATACCGGCACGTTCTCAAACTCATAGGTGATGACATCAGACGCTGCAGCAAGCTGTGCCAGCGCTGCCGGGTCATCATAGGCCGCAATAATCTGGCGATTTGCCACCTGAGCAGCCGGGCAATCGGCTTGCGGCTCGAGAATGATGGTTTCATAACCAAGGCGTGCAGCCGCCATAGCGAGCATACGCCCAAGCTGGCCCCCGCCGATGATTCCGATTGTAGAACCGGCCTTCAATGCTGAAACTGCCATATCAGACCTCATCGGATGGGCGTTCTGCAACGCTTTCGGTCTGGGCAGTGCGCCACTCGTCAAGACGGGCCGCAAGTGCATCGTCATAAAGCGCAAGGACTGCTGCCGATAAAAGCGCTGCGTTGACTGCGCCAGCACGACCAATGGCAAGTGTGCCGACTGGGATACCGGCTGGCATCTGTACGATGGACAGAAGCGAATCCTGACCAGAAAGCGCTTTCGACTGAACCGGAACGCCAAAGACCGGAAGTGGCGTCATTGCTGCGGCCATGCCGGGAAGGTGGGCAGCGCCACCAGCGCCAGCAATCACGACCTTGAAGCCTTCGGCTTTTGCGCCTTTGGCAAAAGAAACGAGGCGATCAGGAGTACGGTGTGCCGAAACAATGCGGGCATCGAAAGATATGCCCAATGCGTCAAGCGTATCAGCGGCATGGCGCATTGTTTCCCAATCGGATTGGCTTCCCATAATGATTGCGACATCTGCACTTCTGCTCATTGATCCGTCCTGCTTCTTGAGATCATGGAATGAAAAACAAAGCCGGGTGACCCCCGGCTATGAAACGTTTTTTATATGATGCTCAGGCGATGATGTCAGGGATAACCTGATCTTCCAGTTCCTGAAGCTTGTCTTTGATTGCGAGTTTTTTCTTTTTCATGCGCTGTATGCGCAGCTGATCGCAGCCGACTTGCATCATAGCATCGATGGCTGCATCAAAATCCGCGTGTTCCTGTTTCAGACGTGCGACGGCCAATCTGATTTCGGCCTGATCCTGATCGGACATGCGGTTTGCCCCATTTCTTAAAAATAATATTACGGGCCGCTCCAGACTGGTGCAGACCCGTTTCAGGCGAAGCCTTTATCACATTTTTCGTGATTGGAAAATCCTACCAAAACAAATTCGACTTTGCATCAAACTCATGCCACAGTGTCATTGTTCTGTCATGAACAACGGTTGCTAACGAAACTGTTGAATGGCAGCCGGGACTGCGTAATTGGCCCGGATAGCAGGAGGTGTACTACCGGGCGTTTGCGCAGGTGAGAGCGGATAGAGCCATTTGTTGGCAAAACGCGACATGGCTCTGTCCTTTTGGTTAAATCAATCGAAGGAGAATTGATGATGGCTATTGAGTCCCATCTTGCCACGCTTGAACAGAAGCACGGCGCTTTGGAAGAGGAAATCTCCGAAGCTTTAGCGTCACCGGCAATAGATGACCTGCATGTTACGTCTCTCAAGCGCAAGAAGCTGGCTCTTAAAGAGCAGATTGAAAAACTGAAAATTCAGGTGACGCGTCACTGATCTCCTAGTCCGATGCTCAGCACACTTAAATTGTTGATATAGTATCGTTTTCCGTTTCCGCTTAAACTAAAGCGTGTTGCAATCAGATTAAATCAGATCGGCGCTCTAAAGATTGTGATCTGGATAGCGATGCAAACAATCATCCCTTAGATATTGGCGGCTGCGTTACAGCCGCCGAACATCTTTATTTAATTCGCTTCGCCTTCCGCCCGTGGGTCGAGATTCATCCCCTCAGGCGTTGCGCTTTTCACTGATGGCATGCTCTTGAACTGCTCTTTTTCAGATTTCGGTACAGATGCACGTCGGCGTGAACGAAACAATGCATAGCCCGTGATCGAAATATGCGCGAGTGCCGTGATTGCAAACAGTCCCGATGGCCAGAAAATATCCATCGCAGCTGCAGCCAGCAATGGCCCAAGCATAGTGCCAAAGCCATAAAGCAGCAGCAGTCCGCTTGATACTTTCACAAAGCTTTCAGATGTGGCATGGTCATTGGCATGAGCGACTGCGACCGGATAAAGAGCATAGGCAAGCGCGCCATAGCAACCGGTCATAATGATGATAACTGTGCCGTTTGACGGCCCAATGATGAAAGCGGCCAGACCGACAAGTGCTGCCAGGGAAGCGACGCCAGCCAGCACATAACGCCGGTCTATCAGGTCGGAGATACGGCCCACAGGTATTTGCATCAAGGCCCCTGCGGCAATTGTAACGCTGACCATGAGGGCTATTTCGGCGGTAGAAATGCCGGATTTTGCGCCGAATACCGCGCCTAGCGTTCCCCATGCCCCATTAGCAATGCCGATCAGGATGCAGCCGACGAATGCGGCAGGTGAATTGCGATAGAGTGCTTTGAGGTCCAGCTGCACTTCGGTCAGTGGTTTGGGGCTGACGGCAGTAGACATGGCGGTCGGGATCAGTGCCAGGCAGAACAAAATGCCAGTGATCATAAAAAGGTGATCAGAACGAATATCGCCGTTGGCCACCATCATCTGGCCACTCATAGTCGCACCATAGTTGACCATCATATATAGGCCGAAAATCTTGCCACGCGATTCATTGGTGGCGCGCTCGTTGAGCCAGCTTTCAATGACCATGAAAGCGCCGGCCATTGAGAACCCGGTGAAAGTGCGTAAGATTATCCAGGATACTGCATCGATATATATGCCGGATAGAAGGGCAATGATTGCTGCGGAGGCTGCGAAACAGCCAAAAGCGCGCACATGGCCGACACGTCGCACAAGACGCGGTGCAAACAGGCAACCAGCAACGAAGCCACCTGCCCATGTGGTGCCGAGCATACCAAGTGATGCGACAGAAAAGCCTTCGAGTCCGCCGCGTAATGGCAGAAGCAGACCATGCAGGCCGGAGGCCATTAACAGAAAGGCTGTGCCGCAGAGCAGCGCCAGAACCTGAATATAAATGCGCAAGATCACGTTCCCGGGATTTTATGAAGCCGCATAGCTGCTACTTCGCTTTGTCATTGATGAGGAAACAGCGCAGTCTCAACGGAAAAGAGCTTCCGCCGCAGCGCGGCTGTCTCCCTTCTTTAGCCTCTCGGCTTTTAGACGTTCTATTTCAGACTGGAGCAAAGCGATGTGCTGGTCGATTTCGATAACCGACAACAGCGATAATTCTTCATCGCTAAGAACCACACTGTTGCGTGGTTTTGTAATATCTTCGTCAAAACCGCTCATGGCCTTCCTCCGGAGTCTCGAGCATTTCTTGTTTAGATTTGACCGTGCGAAATGCTCAATTTTTTTGTTTTACGCGCACCTTATTCCGAAAACCGCTTCGCACTTTGCGGGATGCGCTATAGGCTGCGCTTATAAAGACAGAAAAGATTTAACACCTTGAATCTTCGCATATATATTTTCAGAAATCGATGATGATTTCGCCAAATTTGCTTAGGATGCCATTATGTGCGGCATTTATGCGACGATGGGACGAAACAGGAGCTTTGATCATGACGGCTGAATTGCCTTCCCACATGACTGCAGTCGAAATTGTGCAGCCGGGTGACGCAAATGTATTGCAACCTGTTGAGCGCGTAGTTCCTCAGCCGCAAGCTGGCGAAATACTGGTGCGGGTTCGCGCTGCGGGTGTGAACCGTCCCGATGTGTTGCAGCGACAAGGGAGTTACGCCCCGCCACCGGGAGCGTCCGACATTCCGGGGTTGGAAATTGCCGGTGATGTTGTAGCACTAGGGGAGGGGGTGAAGCGCTATCGCATTGGCGATGCGGTCGTGGCATTGCTCGGCGGTGGTGGTTATGCAGAATATGCCACGGTGCATGAAAGCACGGCTCTGCCGTTGCCATCCGGCTATAGCTACATCGAAGCGGCGGCGATCCCCGAAACCTTCTTCACCGTTTGGCACAATGTGTTTGAGCGCGGCGGGCTGAAAGAAGGTGAGACACTGCTGATCCATGGCGGGTCATCCGGCATTGGCACGACGGCCATTCAGCTTGCCAAGGCTTTTGGTGCGAAGGTGATTATTACTGCTGGCTCCACTGATAAATGTGAAGCTTGTCTCAAGCTCGGTGCCGACCGCGCGGTGAATTATCGTGATGAAGATTTCGTTGCCGTAGTGAAAGAAATGACGGACGGCAAGGGCGCCGATGTTATTCTTGATATGGTTGGCGGCGATTATGTTGATCGCAATTATAAAGCTGCCGCTGAAGATGGCCGTATTGTACAGATTGCTTTTCTCAATGGTGCAAAGGCTACAGCCAATTTTGCACTCCTGATGACGAAGCGCCTCACACATACGGGTTCGACATTGCGATCACGTTCAGTGGAGTTCAAGGCAGGTATTGCGCGTGAACTGGAAGCAAAAGTCTGGCCGCTTCTGACGGAACGGAAGGTTGCGCCGGTGATGGATATGACCTTTCCGTTGAAAGATGCGCGGCAGGCGCATGAGCGCATGGAGGGCAGTCAGCATATCGGCAAGATCGTGCTCGAAGTCGCCTGATTTTGTTCAATGAAAAGAGAACATGGGATGGGATGGCAGCAGTTTCTTGCTCTGCGCTCAAAAAAAATATATATAGACCGTGATTTCCCGGAATTTGTGGTTTTTCCCACGGCCCGCCCTACCGGAGCGGACGAACAAGAGGATTATATCTAATGGCCACCCAGCTTCTTATGCCGAAGGCAACGGCAGTCTGGCTCGTTGATAATACGGCTCTGTCCTTTGATCAGATCGCGGCTCTTTGCAAGCTGCATCCGCTCGAAGTGAAGGCTATTGCGGACGGTGAGGCCTCGCAGGGTATCAAGGGACTTGATCCGGTGATTACCGGCCAGCTTTCGCGCGAAGAAATCGCGAAGGGCGAAAAAGACCCGTATCATCGTGTGAAGCTCTCTGAGCCAAAGGTTCGCGTGCCAGAAGCCAAGCGCAAGGGGCCACGTTATACCCCGCTTTCAAAGCGTCAGGATCGTCCGAATGCGATTCTCTGGCTGGTTCGCAACCATCCTGAATTGAAGGATGCGCAGATTTCGCGTCTGGTTGGAACGACAAAGTCGACCATCGAGCAGATTCGCAACCGTACCCATTGGAATTCGGCAACCTTGACTGCAATGGACCCGGTAACACTTGGTCTTTGCTCGCAGATTGATCTCGATCTAGAAGTTGATCGCGCAGCACGCAGCCGTCCTGTTGTCGAATCTGACAGCACATTGTTGCCAGCATCCGCGACCGAAAACTTTGATTACCGCGATGCGGCTCCTGAAGAAGAAGAGCTGGATGCGGAAAAGGTTTTCGCCAAGCTTTCTTCATTGAAGAGCTCAAACACGGATGAAGACGAAGAATAATATTTTCTTCGACTGAATACAGAAAACCCGCCGGTCTGGCGGGTTTTTCGTTTTGAGCTGGATGGCGATTCAATCCTTAAAAGAATTCCACTCGCTTAATTCCATGAGCCGATAAAAGTCAGCCAGTGTTTTGCCGCGTTCTGAACGGAATGTGCGACCAGCCTTGTCGGCGGCGATAATGCGGTCCGTGCGAAAAGTGCGGAAAGCATTGCGCAATTCGCACCAGCCGATCACAGTCCAGACTTTCCCCCAGAACCAAAGACCAAGCGGACGGATGTCACGCTCACTCTCACGGGCTTCAAGGTCTCGATAGCGGATGCTGAGCACGGTGCCTTCATCAACAGCGCGTTCGACTGCATCAATAATGCGCCGTTCATCCACACTAATGGACGTGGACGGCGCATGAATTTGCGTGCTGGTAATGCGCGCGCGCTCTTCCTTGGGCAGAACGGCTTCAATCTTTACAAGTGCTTCCTCGGCACCGCGTGCCATGGAAACACCACCCCATGCACGAATCAGGCGCGCACCTGCAACCAGTGCTACGATTTCATCGCGCGTAAACATTAGCGGCGGCAGCTCGAACCCCTGACGCAGAATATAGCCCACACCAGCCTCTCCATCGATAGGAACACCCGTTGATTGAAGATCGGCTATATCGCGATAGATGGTGCGTTCAGAGACTTCCAGCCGTTCGGCAAGCTGCCGTGCGGTAACAAGCCTGCCCCCGCGCAGGTGCTGAACAATCTGGAATAGGCGGTCTGCGCGGCGCATTCCGAGCTTATTCTCCGTTACATTGTTTTGCTTTACGCTGTTCCAGATGGCGATCTGGCCAGCCCATATCCTTTACGCAGTTCGCCCGGAAGTTCATCGAGTGCGCGCTGTGTAAGAATGTAGTGCCGACGTTCGTTTTGTCTGCGCCTGTATTCCTTCAGAATTGCGAGCAGTGGTGCGATTGCGAATGCCATGGTGAAATCCCTCGTCTGTAAGAATGCACTATGGCATAGTGCTCCTGACAACTTTCTGTCAGGAGTAAAGCTGTTGCTTAGGGTTTAAATCGCGGTTCTGCCGTGTAGCTGAGCGGCAGGCGTCCGCCGTCAGCATAAATGGTCTGACCGGTGATGAAACTCGACTCATTGGATGCCAGGAATGAAGCAATTGCTGCGATTTCAGCGGCTTGACCGATTCGGCCCAATGGCGTGCGGTCGATTATCTTTTTGCGTGCTTCCTTGTCTTTATTCACCGCAGCAAGCATATCGGTTTCAATCGAACCGGGGCCAATCGCATTAACGCGGATACCCCATTTGGCAAGTGCCACTGCCATTGTGCGTGTCAGCTGGTTGATGCCGCCTTTGGAGACAGAATAAGCGAGCTGTTCTGGTAGGCCGTAAATGGCATTGATGGACGACATGTTGATGATTTTGCCAGCATCGCCACCGGCTTCCACGCGTGCGACCATGCGTTTTGCAACAGACTGCCCACAGAGAAATGCACCCTTGAGATTAACGCGCACCACCCGGTCGAAATCGTCTTCCTTCAGATCAAGAAAATCGGCCTGATGCACGATACCGGCATTGTTGACCAGAATATCGATTTCGCCAAGATTGGTTGTCGCATAGGTCAGCAGATTGTGAATGTCGAGCTTGTCACCCACATCGCAGGCAATCGACAGGACCTTGCCATATTGCTCCAGATCTCTGACGGCCTTTGCAGCTTCTGATCCGTCAATATCTGATAAAACAATGCTGGCACCATCCATCAGAAAGCGTTTGGCAATGGCATAGCCGATGCCGCGCGCAGCTCCTGTGATGATCGCGACCTTGCCTTCTAACTGCATATATTATTCTCCGAATTTTGCCGGAGAGTGGACCGGCGACTTTCGCCGGTCAATGCATGATAAATAAATTAAACAAAAGCCAGCCCGATATGACGTTCGCGCAGAACCGTGCTGATCTCGTCGAGAATCGCCGGGTCATCAATGGTTGCAGGCATTTTCCATTCCACACCATCCGCGATTTTCTGAATTGTTGAGCGTAAAATTTTGCCGGATCGGGTCTTTGGCAGACGTTTGACCGTGAGGGCCAGCCGGAAAGCGGCGACCGGCCCAATGGCATCGCGAATCATGCTGACGCACTCTTTTTCGACTTCATGGCTATCGCGGTCGATATTGGATTTCAGCACCAGAAAGCCGCAAGGCACCTGACCTTTGACAGAATCGGAAATGCCAAGCACCGCGCATTCTGCAACATCCGGATGGCTGGAAAGCACTTCCTCCATGGCGCCCGTAGAGAGACGGTGGCCCGCGACATTGATGATGTCATCGGTGCGGCTCATGATGTAGAGATAGCCATCATCATCCATATAGCCCGCATCGGCGGTTTTATAATAGCCGGGAAACTCGTTGAGATAGGCTTTGCGAAAGCGTTCATCGGCGTTCCACAAGGTCGGCAGGCACCCCGGTGGCAAGGGCAACTTAATCAGGATATTTCCAAGCTGTCCGCGTTCGACTTCGTGGCCTGCGTCGTCGAGCACCTGAATATCATAGCCGGGCAGGCAGACCGCAGGTGAGCCATATTTGGTTTCAAGTAGCCCAAGGCCGAGCGGGTTGGCGACCATCGGCCAGCCGCTTTCTGTTTGCCACCAATGGTCGATTACCGGACAGCCGAGCAGATTTTCTGCCCAGTGGATCGTGTCTGGATCGGCACGTTCGCCTGCCAGATAGAGCGCACGTAATTTGGAAAGATCATATTTGCGCACGAAATTGCCGTCAGCATCGTCTTTTTTGATGGCGCGCAAAGCCGTTGGTGCGGTGAACATCACTTCCACATTATGTTCAGAGATGATGCGCCAATAGGTGCCTGCATCGGGCGTGCCGACTGGCTTACCTTCAAACAGAATGCTGGTGGCACCGGCAATGAGTGGTGCATAGACAATATAGGAATGGCCAACGACCCAGCCCACATCAGACGCGGCCCAGAAGACTTGTCCTGGTTCAACGCCAAAGACATGCTTCAGCGACCATGCAAGCGCCACCATATGTCCGCCATTGTCGCGCACGACACCTTTGGGCTCACCTGTGGTGCCGGATGTATAAAGCACATAAAGCGGATCAGTAGCATCAAGCGGCGTACAGGGAACGTGACGACCGCGTGCAGCATCGACGGATGTGCGGTAATCAATGTCGCGTCCTTCAACGAGATTATACGGATGCTGGTCGCGCTGAAGGATAATGCAATGTTCGACCTTATGACGGGCAGTGGCAATCGCTTTGTCGAGCATGGCCTGATACGGCACGATACGGGTTGGCTCAATCCCGCAGGAGCCTGCGATAATCATCACTGGCTTTGCGTCGTCAATACGGGTCGCAAGCTCGTTGGCAGCAAAGCCACCAAACACGACGGAATGCACGGCGCCAATACGCGCTGAGGCCAGCATTGCGATCGCTGCTTCCGGTACCATTGGCATATAGATAAGCACACGGTCGCCTTTGCTCACGTTATTGTCGAGCATGACGGCGGAAAGCGCTTCTACCTCTTCCAGCAATTCGCGATAGGTGAACTTGCGTACGGAACCAGTAATCGGGCTTTCATAGATGAGTGCCACCTGATCGCCACGCCCATTTGCGACATGACGGTCGAGCGCATTATAGCAGGTGTTGCATTCGGCGCCTTTAAACCAGCGTCCATAGACGCCTTCATCGTTCGCAAAAACCTGATTCCATGGCTTAAACCAGTCAATGGCTTTGGCCGCGTTCGCCCAGAACTCCTCCGGGTCGTTCTGCCATGCAGCATAGGTTTGCGCATATTTCGATGTCATGCTGTTCCTCCCAGACGCACGCTTTGACGGGCCGATAGCCTATAAAAGCGTTGCGATAATATGTTGGATGAAAGTGCAAGATTTGGCTTGTTGGCCTTGTCTCCTCCACGCGCTTTTCATCTCTTCCGGGGGTGAGTGTAAGCTGATGAGCGAAGTTTCGTCCATCAAACTAAAGATGAATAAAAATATCACAGTCGGGAAAGCAGTGATCAGACTTGCAGCAGGCCTGTTGCTACGTCACTAAAGCATGTCGCGGAAAAGTGGGAACCGGTTTTCCGATAACGACATGCGTAAAAATAAGGAGTTAGAGCGAGTGCTGTGGATACGAATAAGCGCGATACGCTCTAGGAGGTATGAGAGGTGCTTCGTGACGAAAATTCTGCCGGTGCTGCTTGTAGCCCTCATGGCTCTGCATATTATCAAGCCGCTGGGCTGGCCGGGACTGAAAAAACGCGGTGATTTCTGGAAGATCGCCGTGTTTGCAATTTTCGCTATGGCGGTGGTCGTCGGATTTCATTTCGCTGAAAACTAAAATTATCGATTAGCGTGAGTTTTTATTGATATTTTCACAGCTTAACAGTCATTTTAGCCATAATTGGGTTTTGAAATGGCGTTGAAAAATCCCATCTAAAGGTGAACAGAGTATTTCCAGTTTTCATTGAATTATTAGAAATGCTCTATCTCTTTGTATTTTACGCGCATCTTGTTCCGAAAACCGTTTCACACTTTTCGGGATGCGCTCTAGTTATAGGAGGAGAGATGCGACGTGCCCTGTTAAGCCTGCCATTCATGCTGGCTGCATCGATGATCGCCGTTCCGATGCAGACCGCATTCGCGGAAAGTATCAATGCAGGAAGCAGGGAGGCGACCACAGAGTTACCCTTTAACGTCGCAGCAGTGGCAGAATTTGATACTCCATGGGCGATTGCATTTCTGCCGGGCGGAAAATTAATCCTTACCGAGAAGGGTGGCAAAGCTTTTGTCGTAACCCAAAAGGGCGAAAAGACTGAAGTTTCCGGTCTTCCTGAAGTCCTCTATAGTGGCCAGAATGGATTGCTGGACATCCTGCCTGCGCCTGATTTTGCCAAGAGCAAGGCAATTTACTTCACCTATGTCATGCCGGAAAATGGTGGCGGCAGTCTTGTGCTGGTGCGTGCCAATTTGTCTGAAGGCAAAGGCAAGGCCGAGTTTAAGAACCTTGAGGCAATCTGGAAACAGTCGGCGGTTGCAAAGGGCGGACAACCCGGTGGCAAGATCGCGTTTTCGCCCGATAAAAAGCATCTGTTTCTGTCGGTCGGTGATCGGATGATCCCTGCTACTGCGCAGGATGAAAATGCACCAATGGGTAAGATTTTGCGCATGAATCTTGATGGTTCTGTTCCAAAAGACAATCCACATGCATCAGAAGAGGGCGTTAAAGCGCTGACATGGAGCATGGGGCATCGCAATCCCTATGGGCTTGCTTTCGCGCCTGATGGCAAGCTCTGGGAGCATGAGATGGGACCGCGCGGTGGCGATGAGTTCAATCTCATCAAGCCGGGTTTGAACTATGGCTGGCCGGTTGTTTCCAATGGCGACAATTATAGCGGCAGACCTATTCCACGGCACAGCACACGACCGGATTTTGAGGCTCCGATGCTGTTCTGGACGCCGGTGATTTCACCGGGCGGACTGGCTTTCTATAAGGGCAAGCAGTTCTCGGATTGGAATGGTTCTGCGCTGATTGCTGGGCTTTCATCGCAGGCATTGATCCGCGTCACGATCAATAGTGATGGTCAGCCGAATGAAGCAGAGCGCTTTGCGATGGAAAATCGCATCCGCGATGTGGCGGTTGCGCCTGATGGTGCGATCTGGGTGATCGAAGACGATAATCCGGGTCGTTTATTAAAACTGACGCCTAAGTCATAAAGAAAAAGCCCGGAGGAAACTCCGGGCTTTTTGTTTTCTTATTTCTTCAGCACATCAACGCCGGGAAGCGGCTTGCCTTCCATCCACTCGAGGAAAGCGCCGCCTGCGGTCGAGATATAGGTGAAGTCGTCTGCGACGCCTGCATGGTTCAGCGCTGCAACCGTATCGCCGCCGCCGCCAACCGAAACCAGCTTGCCAGCTTTGGTGCGGGCTGCGACATGCTTTGCGGTCTTAACGGTTGCTGCATCGAACGGACGCAGTTCAAACGCACCGAGCGGACCGTTCCAGATGAGCGTCGCCGCATCATCAATAGCGGAAGCAATCAGGTCGGTTGAAAGGCTGCCGGCATCGAGGATCATGCCGTCGTGTGGTACGCCATCAACGCCATAGGTCTGGTTTGGTGTGTCGGCAGCAAAGTGCCAGCCCACAACAGCATCAACAGGCAAGATGATGGCGCATTTGGTCTTTTCAGCTTTGGCCATGATTTCGCGTGCGGTTTGCGCAAGATCATGTTCGCAAAGCGATTTTCCAACATCGTGGCCCTGTGCTGCGAGGAAAGTGTTGGCCATGCCGCCGCCGATAACCAGCGCATCAACCTTTTCAATCAGGTTTGAAAGCAGGTCGAGCTTGGTGGAAACCTTGGCGCCGCCAACGATTGCAACAACCGGACGCGCTGGCTGGCCGAGGCCTTTTTCCAGTGCTTCCAGCTCTGCCTGCATACCACGGCCTGCATAGGCTGGCAGTACGTGGGCCAAACCTTCGGTCGAAGCGTGCGCGCGGTGTGCAGCCGAGAACGCGTCATTGACGAAGATGTCGCCGTTTGCAGCAAGTGCTGCCACGAATTCCGGGTCGTTCTTTTCTTCGCCTTTGTGGAAGCGGGTGTTTTCGAGAAGAAGAATATCACCGTCTTTCAGCGCATCGACTGCAGTCTTGGCTTTGTCGCCAATGCTGTCTTCCGCAAAATGCACACCATGACCAAGAACCTTGGCGAGCGGCTTTACGACATGCTTCAGTGAGTTTTCATCAGAGGCCACACCCTTCGGACGACCGAAATGGGCGAGCAGGATAACCTTTGCACCCTTCTTCGAGAGCTCCGCAATGGTTGGAACAATACGTTCGATACGGGTGAGGTCAGTTACCTCGCCGTTTGCCATTGGTACGTTGAGGTCCACGCGAACCAGAACGCGCTTTGATTTGACGTCGACATCATCAAGGGTGCGGAAAGCCATTTTTCTTCTCTCAAAATTTGGAACGCTAAGTGAAAACGCCCCTTCGTGATTGAAGGGGCGTTGTCAGTTATTAGATCAGCTTGCCCATAGCGACAGCGGTGTCGCTCATGCGGTTCGAGAAGCCCCATTCATTGTCGTACCACGACAGGATACGAACCATCGTGCCGTCCATGACCTTGGTCTGGTCGGTATGGAATACCGATGAATGCGAATCATGGTTGAAGTCGTGCGATACCAGCGGCTCATCGGTGTAACCGAGAATGCCCTTGAGACGACCATTGGCAGCTTCACGGATCGCATTGTTGATTTCTTCAACAGTGGTGGTGCGCTTGGCAACGAAAGTCAGGTCAACGACCGAAACATTCGGGGTTGGAACGCGGATTGCAACGCCGTCGAGCTTGCCCTTAAGTTCTGGCAGAACCAGACCAACGGCCTTAGCAGCGCCCGTCGAAGTTGGGATCATCGAAAGAGCTGCTGCACGTGCGCGGTAGAGGTCCTTATGCATGGTGTCCAGCGTTGGCTGGTCGCCCGTGTAGGAGTGGATCGTGGTCATGAAGCCCTTTTCGATGCCGATTGCATCGTTAAGGACCTGTGCCACTGGCGCAAGGCAGTTGGTGGTGCACGAAGCGTTGGAAATGACCTGATGGTCCTTCGTCAGCTTGTCGTGGTTCACACCGAAAACGACAGTCAGATCAGCGCCATCGGCAGGAGCCGAAACGATAACGCGCTTTGCGCCAGCTTCAAGATGAAGAGCTGCCTTGTCGCGTGCAGTGAAAATGCCGGTGCATTCCAGAGCGATGTCGACGTTTTCTTCTTTCCACGGCAGTTCAGCAGGGTTGCGAACAGCGTGAACCTTGATCGGGCCGTAGCCAACGTCGATGGTGTCACCAACGACTTTTACTTCCTTTGGAAAACGACCATGAACGCTGTCATAGCGCAGAAGGTGCGCGTTTGTTTCGACCGGACCGAGGTCGTTGATTGCAACGACCTGAATGTCGGTGCGGCCCGATTCGACGATAGCGCGAAGGACATTGCGGCCGATGCGGCCAAAACCGTTGATTGCGACGCGAACTGCCATTTTCTCTCATTCTCCCAAAAGGGTTCTGCATATGCAGTGGCTTGATAAAACAGCTAAGGCGGTAAGCCCCAACTGGAAAGGTAAACGCCGGCGTGTTTAGCGCCGGCGTTTGATCATTATGCGGCGTTGAGCTTCTTTTCCGCAGCTTCAGCAGCATGTTCTGCTGTGATGCCGAAATGCTTGTAGAGATCGTTGATCTCGCCCGAAGCGCCGAAGCCCTTCATGCCGATGAAGACGCCGTTTTCGCCGATGAAGCGTTCCCAGCCCATCGAAATACCAGCTTCGATTGCGACATTAACGGAAGCATCGCCAAGCGTTGCCTGCTTGTAAGCATCGCTTTGTTCTTCAAACAACTCAAAGCATGGAACCGAAACAACGCGGGTTGCAATGCCCTTGGCTTCGAGAAGGTCACGCGCCTTGAGCGCGATTTCAACTTCGGAACCAGTTGCAAAGATCGAAACTTTCGCATCGCCCTGTGCAGCGGCCAGTTCGTAAGCGCCGAATGCGGAGAGGTTTTCTTCGCGATGTTCGGTACGAACGACAGGCAGGTTCTGGCGGGTCAAAGCGAGCGTCGAAGGCGTGCCCTTCGAATGCAGTGCAAGCTGCCAGCATTCTGCAACTTCCACAGCGTCAGCCGGACGGAAGACATTGTGGTTCGGAATGGCGCGTAGAGCTGCAAGATGCTCAACCGGCTGGTGGGTCGGACCGTCTTCGCCAAGACCGATCGAATCATGGGTCATGACGTAAACAACGCGGATGCCCATCAGCGACGACAGACGCATGGCCGGACGGCAATAATCCGAGAAGCACATGAAAGTGCCCGAGTAAGGGATCAGACCGCCATGCAGTGTGATACCGTTCATGGCAGCAGCCATGCCGTGTTCGCGGATACCGTAGTGGATGTAGCGACCACCGTAGTTTTCCGGCGTAACAGCCTTGGTCTGGCTGGTCTTGGTGTTGTTGGAGCCGGTCAGGTCGGCAGAGCCGCCGAGCGTTTCAGGCACAACGCCGTTGATCACTTCCAGAGCCATTTCGGACGACTTGCGGGTCGCTACCTTTGGCTTTTCAGCGGAAAGCTTCTTCTTGTATTCGTTGATCGCGTCATCGAAGTTTGCAGGCAGATCGCCACGCATACGACGTTCAAATTCAGCGCGGGTTTCTGCGTCAGCCGCAGCGAGACGCTTTTCCCATTCCTGACGCTTCTTCGCTGCATTGAGGCCAGCAACGCGCCATGCGTCGAGAACTTCAGCAGGAACAACGAAAGGCTCAGAAGCCCAGCCGAGTGCCTTGCGTGTTGCAGCAATTTCTTCTGCACCGAGTGGCGAACCGTGAACCTTGTTGGTGCCAGCCTTATTTGGCGAACCAAAACCAATCGTGGTCTTGCAGGCGATGAAGGTTGGCTTGTCCGAAACCTTGGCCAGTTCGATTGCCTTTGCAATCGCATCTTGATCATGGCCGTCAACGGCCAACGTGTTCCAGCCGGACGCGGCGAAACGTGCAGGCTGATCGGTGTTGTCGGACAGCGAGATTGGGCCGTCGATGGAGATGTTGTTGTCATCCCAAAGAACGATCAGCTTATTGAGCTTCAGATGACCAGCAAGCGAAAGAGCTTCCTGGCTGATGCCTTCCATAAGGCAGCCATCACCCACGATCGCATAGGTGTAGTGGTCAACGAGGCTGTCGCCGAACTGTGCGTTCAGAACGCGTTCGGAAAGCGCCATGCCAACAGCATTGGCAATGCCCTGTCCAAGTGGACCCGTTGTGGTTTCTATACCAGCGGCATGACCGTATTCCGGGTGACCCGCAGTACGTGCGCCGAGCTGACGGAAATTCTTGATTTCCTCAATCGAGATGTCTTCGTAGCCCGAAAGGAAGAGCAGCGAATAAAGAAGCATCGAGCCGTGACCTGCGGAAAGCACGAAGCGGTCGCGATCTGGCCAATGTGGGTTCTGTGGGTCATGCGACAGGAAGCGCGTGTAGAGCGTGGTCGCAATATCGGCTGCACCCATAGGCAGTCCGGGATGGCCGGAGTTGGCTTTTTCAACCGCATCAATCGAGAGGAAGCGGATTGCATTGGCCAACTGATTTTGTTTATCGGAATTCGTCATGGTCTCAGCCGTCTTTCCAGAGTGGTTTGAACGGGGTTGCGGCGATGCCTCGGGACTGAAGCACGAACTTCTTATACTAAACGATTTAATCAATTTAAACCGATTAAATGCGTCAGATGCTCGCGCTGCAAAAGGCTTTGGGACACATAGCACCTGCGACCGAGGAGTCAACAAAACGATAGCTTTTCGACGATAAACACTCCGCGATTCAGTACGAAATGCGGGCAATTGCTGGGGCGACTAACACTGAAAAGCCTTTTTTGCGCTGATAACGGTGCATGAACGGGGTCAAAGCCCCCTCATTTGTTGCTTATCGGGCTGACGATTATTACAGTCTTTTTAAAGATGCCCGTCCGGCAGGCGCGATTCGAAGTCTGTAATCTGGGTCTGTGATCTGGCATTGGAAAGGATATGGATGGCACCCGATACGACCCTCAGGCAAGTCCTCGAACGGCTGGACAAAGCACTCAACACGCTTGAACAAGCAGTTGATCTGCGGCTGGACAAGGAAGGCGACTTCGCCGAAGCCGAGGAAGAGGTGCAGCGTATGAACGCTGACCGTAGCAAACTTGCTCAGGAACTTGATCAATCTGAGGCACGCGCAGAGCGGCTTGAGGCTGCGAACCGTGAAGTGTCACGTCGTCTTGTGACCGCTATGGAAACCATCCGCGCCGTTCTGGATCGATAAAGGATACGTGCATGGCGACTGTAACTGTTACCATTGATGGCAAAGCTTATCGGATGGCGTGTGACGAAGGGCAAGAAGAGCACCTCTCTGGTCTTGCGGATCGTTTCGACCAATATGTCACTCACTTGAAATCCTCTTTTGGTGAAATTGGTGATCTGCGTCTTACTGTTATGTCTGGCATTATGGTGATGGACGAGCTTGCTGAGACGCAGAAGCGTGTC
The DNA here is from genome assembly GCF_047308065.1 of Brucella sp. H1_1004. Classification (NCBI taxonomy): domain Bacteria; kingdom Pseudomonadati; phylum Pseudomonadota; class Alphaproteobacteria; order Hyphomicrobiales; family Brucellaceae; genus Brucella; species Brucella sp. H1_1004. The sequence continues at coordinate 83,127 of NZ_JAYKZA010000002.1, read as the reverse complement.
AAAGCGCTCGAAAAAGAGGTTGAAAATCTGCGTCACTCACATGATGAAGCGCTGACAAATGCAGATAGAAATGACGCTGCCGTCACCGGAATGCTCGCAGATGTTGCAGCGCGTCTTGAGCAGGTAGCAGCGCGTATCGCACCGCGTCGTAGCTCGACTTAATTTTCCTAAAAGTTTTCTGTATCTGTCTTGATTGCTCTGGCGCTTATGTGTGACTGCGCCTATATATGTTGTCGGCGTACTGCGCTTCCCGACAGGTGTAACAGCATCCCCGGGGCCTTATTGATCTCTAAGGGAGCTGTCCCTGTGAAGGCCTGTGGGCTTTCGCATATGGCGCCCACCTACGTTGTAGGTTCCCGGGATCAAACACTACCATCGGTCGTCGTGGTCGCCACTTTCTCTCGCTTAACGCTTTTTTGAGCCAAGCGGTTTGTTAATTCAGACGAATATAGTCTAAAACGCCTTATCCCTTCAAAGATATGTGCGTTTACTGATGACATATACTCCCCCTGATTTACCTCCAGTGTCTGAACGTCTGCGCGTCGCTGTTCCGATTGCGATGGTCTACGGGCTGTTGCTCTATATGCTGATCTGGCTGACGCCGATTTCCGATATGATGCCCTTTTTCGGTGGCCTTATGCTGTTGCCGATGGGGATTGCAAGCCTTGCATCCAGCATCAGCGACCCGCGTGCGCAAAAAGCCCTTTGGAATCACGTAAAAATGGCCTGGATGATAATTGGCGGCCTTGTCGTGATCAGCATGGTCTTCTTTCGCGAGGGCGGGATTTGCGTGATTATGGCTGCGCCATTCTTCGCAGTTTTTTCGGCGATTGGATCATGGGTGACGCTTTCCCTTATTCGGCGCTTCCGTTCACCGCGTTCGACAATGCTGGTGATTGCACTTCCTTTGATGGTTTACCCTTTGGAACCGTTGCTGAAATATGAGCCCCATGAGGGGGCGGTTACCACCGTCATCGATATTACAGCTTCACCTGACATTGTGTGGCAGCAGACGGCTGAAATCCGCAACCTTCGCGCGGATGAACTGTCTTGGACATTCAGTCACGGGATCGTCGGAGTTCCGCAACCTGTCGATGCGCGGCTTGAGGGCAAGGGTGTCGGCGCTGTACGCCAGCTTGAGTGGACACGCGGTGTAAAATTTCAGGAAATCATAACGAAGTGGGAAGAAAATCGTCTTCTTGCATGGGATTTCAATTTTGGACCGGAATCGATCCCTGCAGCCGTTGAAGCGCATATCGATGTGGATAGTTCCTATCTCAAGCTTACCAATGGCGATTATCAGCTTGAAGCACTTCCGAATGGTCACACGCGCCTGACACTGACCACGCGCTACCGGATTGCCACGCCGATCAATTTCTATTGTGATTTTTGGGGCAAGGTTTTCCTGAATGATTTTCACGGTGTTGTGCTGAAAGTCATTCGTGATCGTTCGCAACGGATTGCAGCTGCTGCTTGACTGATGCCGCCATTCCGGGTCCACTATCAGCAATTGGTGGAGGCGTTTTATGAATGACAATGGACAGCCGCAAGGTGGCGATAAGCAGGAGTTAAGGCGAGCAGTGCTTTCGCGTCGCGATGCGCTTGATCCGCGATTTCGTTACGAGGCGTCTTTGTCGGCGGCTAAAAAGGCAGAAGCTGCTCTTCATATTCCCAAGGGAACAATGATCGCCGGGTATTGGCCGATCCGGTCGGAGATTGATCCACGCCCGCTATTGTCTTTTCTGCGTGATAAGGGTGTGCGGCTCTGTCTGCCAGTGGTTGTGGATAAGGAGACAATTGCTTTCCGCGAGTTTTTGCCGGATGCGGAACTCGTGCAGACGGGCTTTGGTACGATGGGACCAGATAAAAATGCCCCGCTGGTTGATCCTGCCATTTTGTTGATGCCGCTTGCCGGCTTTGACAAGCGTGGTCACAGGCTTGGTTATGGAGCAGGGCACTATGATCGGGCACTGTCGCGTTTTACCAAGCGCGGTCTCGAGCCGCTCCTGATCGGCATGGCATTTGAATGTCAGGAAGTGCCACATGTGCCCAATGAGCCGCACGATATCGCTCTTCACCAGATACTGACTGAGACTGGCTTGCGCTCCTTCGATCAGGGCTGATAAAGACGGATTTATGAGATTACTTTTTCTTGGTGATATGGTGGGCCGGTCGGGGCGCACGGCGGTCTATGACAAGCTGCCGGGGCTTATTTCCGATCTGAAGCTGGACTTCGTGATCGTCAACGGTGAAAATGCCGCTGGCGGCTTCGGTATTACCGAAGAGATTTTTCACGACACAATCCGCGCGGGTGCCGACGTTGTAACGACGGGCAATCACGTTTGGGATCAGCGCGAGGCGCTTGATTTTTCCAAGCGTGAAGACCGTTTTCTGCGTCCTGCAAATTTTCCGAAAGGAACGGCGGGCAAAGGCGAAGGGCTTTACATCGCCAAAAACGGTGCGCGCGTGCTGGTCTCCAATGTGATGGGCCGCGTTTTCATGCATCCCGACCTCAACGACCCGTTCATCGCAGCCGAGAAAATTCTCGAAGCCTGTCCGCTCGGTGAGCAGGCCGATGCCGTATTCTTCGATTTTCACGCAGAAGCCACCAGTGAAAAGCAATGCTTCGGCCATTTTGTCGATGGTCGCGCCAGTGCCGTGGTTGGAACGCACACCCATGTACCGACGGCAGATTATCAAATTCTGCGCAACGGCACGGCCTATATGTCGGATGCTGGCATGTGCGGCGATTATGATTCGTCGCTGGGCATGGAAAAGGAAGAGCCGCTTAATCGGTTCCTGTCGAAAGTACCGAAAGGTCGTTTTGAGGCCGCCAGCGGTCCTGCGACGGTTTGCGGCGTGGGGATTGAGATTTCTGATCGCACGGGACTTGCTGAAAAAATTGCACCGTTGCGTATTGGCGCGCGACTGGAAGAGCATATTCCAGAATTCTGGAAATAGTTCCGAGCTACAATCTGATTTGAACGCCCGCATAATCGTCCTGGACGGCGATGCGGGTGCAGAGATCTGACCATTCGCAAGACCGGCAGGCTTTGCGAATGATTCCTGCTGCAAAGGCAGTGCGCATCAATGCAAGTCGAGCCGCATCAAGCTCGAAATCAGAGCCTGCGGCAATTGTCGTTTCAAGTAAGTCTGAGACGGCGTTAAGCGCCAGTCGGTCGCGCACCACAACATTCTCATTGAAGCAGTGGCAATCGCCGGTACAAAGCAGCGGTTGGCAAATATCGTCCGGCCCATCAATGATCTCGATGTCTTCTCCACCAGACAAGCGCCTGGCAATCGTGTCATAATTGTCCACGAATGCCGGGCTGTAGCCTTTGCCGATATAAGTCAGCATGCAGAGAAGATGATGGCCGCGCAGGCGTACCGTCATTTTTTGCTTATCGGTTTGCTGCTTTAAGGATTGCAGCGCCGAGTGCGGATTTGATCACGGCACCGACGATGAATGGCGTGACACCGAAGGCAACGGCCTTTTCAATGCCAATAGCGCCCGAAAGCCATAGGGCGCCAAGCGCCAGACATATTGCGTTGGCAGCAAGAAAAGACATGAAGCTCAGAACAATGCTCTTATTCCAGCCGCGCTCAGCGAGATAGCCGGTCAGCGCTGCGATAATGGGGAAGGCTGCGAGATAGCCAGCCGTTGCGCCTACGAAGTGGTGGATGCCACCCGCACCGCCTGCCAGAACGGGAAGGCCAATCATCGCCTGACCAAGCCATGCTAGCACTGTGACAGCACCCAGGCGCCAGCCATAAAGCGCACCAATCAATGGCACGATCAGCGTCTGAAGTGTGATGGGAACGGGGATCATTGGAACGACGATCTGCGATGAGATTGCCAGTACCAATGTGCCAAACGCGACGGCTGCAATGCGCAGGGCAGGCGAGCGGGACTCAAGATCAAGCGGGCTGAAAGATACACTCTTCTGGGTGATGTCGGTCATAGCTTCCTCAAATTATAGATAAAATTGCGACTCAATCTATTTAAAATCTCTGGATTGATGCTTCTTGGCAAGTGAGAAATAGATAAAATATATAAAATTTAGGAATTATTTAAAATTAGTACGATAAAACCTGTTCGCGATCTGCGTCAGCGGCAGGTCACGGGGCAGTAAAAATCTGTTTGTTAAAGCTGGCTTCTAGCCGACGATAGCGAAAGAATCGCGGGTTTTGCCCGACGCCGTTTTGATCGGGCGATGGCCGATCCATTGAACATGGCGGGCCAGAATGGTCGTTGCTGCTTCAATGTCATTTTGACGAAGCGCAGTTAAAATAGCTCGGTGGTCATGATCGGTGCGGGTTTCCCACTCCGATCGCCATGTGGCGAACAGAAAGCGCGCACTGGCTGCATGCAGATCGTCGATTGTCGCCAGAAGACGCGGCATGTTGCAGGGTTCGAGAATCAGCCGATGAAAACGGCGATTGGCTTCTTCCCAGCTTCTGACGTCGCGTGATTTATCACCTTCGACGGTTGCCTGCTCTGCTGCATCAAGCGTGGCGCGTGTGATGTGCGGTGCCGCATGGCGCAATGCCAGCACTTCAAGAGCTGCACGCATTTCGGCGACTTCACGAATTTCTTTGATGTCGAAAGAAGCAACCCGAACACCACGCCTTGGCTCTGAAATTGCCAGCCCTTGCGCTTCCAGTCGTCGAAACGCTTCGCGGACAGGGACATGGCTCGTTTCAAATTCTTCAGCAATATGATCCTGCCGCAACTTTACGCCGGGCTCGATCTCACCCGCAATAATGCGGTCAGCCAGAATGCGGCTGATGCGGGTAGCAATTGTTTCGCTGGAGGTATTGCTGGAATGCTGTTTCATGGCTTTATAGATAAAGCTGTTTGGGTCCGGGCGTCGACAGCTAATCGCATAATTGACAGAGGAATTTGTAATTTGGCGCTTTTGCTGGACGAATGAGCCTCAATTCCTTATAACGCGCCCATTCTGCACGGAAAGCACGCTGGCCCGAGCTGTGGCCTGCCCTCTTCTCAAGTGACGCTTTCTCCGTGCGCTTCATTTGAACCGAACAGGGGTGCCATGGCTGGCCATTCACAGTTTAAGAATATCATGCACCGCAAAGGCCGTCAGGATGCCGTGCGGTCGAAAATGTTTTCAAAGCTCGGACGCGAAATTACCGTTGCGGCCAAGCAGGGTCTGCCTGACCCGTTGATGAACCCGCGCCTGCGTCTGGCAATTCAGAATGCCAAGGCGCAGTCGATGCCGAAAGACAACATTGAACGCGCCATTAAAAAAGCTGCAGGCAATGACGGGGAAAACTACGATGAAGTGCGTTACGAGGGCCGTGGCCCGGGTGGCGTTATGGTCATCGTTGAAGCCCTGACTGATAACCGCAACCGTACCGCATCCAATGTGCGTGCAGCTTTCACCAAGTCTGGTGGTGCGCTGGGCGAAACCGGTTCTGCAGCCTTCATGTTCGATCGCGTTGGCGAAATCGTTTATAAGATTTCCGTTGGTGATGCCGACAAAGTCATGGAAGCAGCGATTGAAGCCGGTGCTGACGACGTTCAGTCGGGCGAAGAAGAGCATGTGATCCTCTGCGCCTTTGAAGATATCGGTGACGTATCTAAGGCGCTGGAGGCAGCGCTTGGAGAAGCCGAATCGATCAAGACGATCTGGAAGCCACAGACCAACACTGAGCTTGATGAAGAAAAGGCGCGTTCTGTGCTGAAGCTTCTCAACGTGCTTGAAGATGATGATGACGTACAGAACGTCTACAGCAACTTCGAAGTCAGTGACGAAGTTATGGAAAAGCTGAGCGCCTAAGTTCTGGTTTCAGTTTTAATTCTTACAACTCCCGGTTTGTCCGGGAGTTTTTTATTAGAGCGCTGCATTATACGGTAGCCACTGGCGTGAAATGCAGACAACAAAAAACCCCGCCAGAGCGAGGTTTTTCGTAAGTTCATCAATAACGATATTAGATACCGAGATTGCCGAAACGGTTTTTGAACTTGGTAACGCGGCCACCGCGGTCGAGCAGAGTCTGCGAACCACCGGTCCATGCTGGATGCGTGGTTGGGTCGATATCGAGGTTCATCGTATCGCCTTCTTTGCCCCAGGTGGAACGGGTTGTGTATTCGGTGCCATCGGTCATCACGACCTTGATGGTGTGGTAGTCGGGATGGATATCAGCTTTCATCTTCTCAATCCTGAAAGTCTGGGAAGAAAAGCCCAGCTCTAATGTTTAAAACTGCGGCACTTTCGCCCGATGGTCAATATGAAGACCCGTTACCAAAGGCAACGGCTTCCAAAAGGGTTGGCGAGCCTATACATCAGGCGCACGGCAATAACAAGGGCGCAATCTCAAGAATGGCCAGCACAGATAGTCAAATTCGCATGAATCCTGATTTCAACACCCAGGAAGATCGGAAACGCCGCTCGCTTAAGCCTTTGAAGCGGATGATCCCATTTCTCTCGCGCTATAAGCGTCTGGTTGTTGGCGCGCTTTTTTCGCTGGTCCTTGCTGCTGTAACAACTCTTGCCGTACCTGTCGCCGTTCGCCGGATGATTGATCATGGATTCTCAGGTTCTGATGCGATCTTCGTCAATAATTACTTTGTCATGCTGGTGGCATTGGCGCTGGTGTTAGCGCTGGCATCCGGGCTTCGCTATTTCTTTGTGATTTCGCTTGGTGAGCGCGTAGTGGCCGATCTGCGCAATGCCGTGTTTTCGCATGTGACCAGCCTTTCGACCGAATTCTTTGATCGCTCGCAGTCTGGAGAGATCGTTTCGCGACTGTCTGTCGATACAACGCAGATCAAGTCCGTTGTCGGGGCTACGGCATCGGTTGCTTTGCGCAATGTGATTCTCGGCATTGGTGCGCTGATCATGATGGTCGTCACCAGCCCCAAGCTTTCCATGCTGGTAATTGCTGCTATTCCGTTGATTGTTATTCCGCTGATTGCCTTTGGTCGTTCGGTGCGCCGACGTTCGCGCATGACGCAGGACATGCTTGCGCATGCGAATGCTTATGCCAGCGAGCAGATTGGTGCTATGCGCACTTTGCAGGCTTTCACCAATGAAAATATGGTGGTGGGTCGTTTTGCGGGCGCTGTTGAAAAGGCCTATCAGGCTGCACGTTCATCCATCAAAGCACGTGCTATTCTCACCGGCTTTGCGATCTTCCTGATCTTTGCCAGTGTTGTTGCGGTGTTGTGGTTTGGCTCGCGTGATGTGTTGTCGGGCACAATGAGCGCAGGGACGTTGGGCCAGTTTGTTCTCTACGCGGTATTTGCGGCCAGCGCCTTTGGTGCGCTTTCTGAAGTGGGTGGTGAACTTGCTCAGGCCGCTGGTGCTGCTGAGCGTCTTGCTGAAATTCTCGATGAGAACCCGGGTATTGTCGCACCGTTAAAGCCAGTTGCTCTTCCGCAACCAGCGCGGGGCGACATTAGCTTCGATAATGTGCACTTCTCTTATCCGACGCGTCCCGATGCGCCATCGCTCAATGGTGTGAGCTTCGCTGTAAAGCCCGGTGAGACGGTTGCGATTGTTGGCCCGTCGGGCGCTGGTAAAAGCACGATCTTCTCGCTGGTGATGCGTTATTATGATCCTCAGACGGGTTTGGTGCGGATGGATGGTGTGGCTTTGCCTGATGCTGATCCAGCTAAGGTGCGCGAACGTATTGCAGTCGTGCCGCAAGACGTTGTGATTTTTGCCACCAGCATTCGTGAAAATATCGGCTTTGGTAAGCCGGGCGCGAGTGATGCGGAAATCGAAGCCGCAGCAAAAGCAGCACTTGCACATGATTTTATTCTGGCACTCGACAAGGGATATGACACGGAAGTCGGCGAACGTGGCGTAACGCTCTCAGGCGGTCAGCGTCAGCGTATTGCAATTGCGCGCGCAATCCTGCGGGCGGCACCCATTCTGTTGCTGGATGAGGCGACTTCGGCGCTTGACGCCGAAAGCGAAATGCTGGTGCAGAAAGCGCTCGATAGCCTTATGGATAATCGCACGACGCTGGTCGTGGCGCATCGTCTTGCAACCGTTCTCAAAGCCGACCGCATTCTGGTGCTCGATAAGGGCCAGATTGTCGAAGAGGGAACCCACCAGACGCTGGTTGAAAAGGGTGGGATTTATGCCCGCCTTGCCAAGCTGCAATTTGAAGCTGGTTCCGGCGTTTTCGGGAAATAAATAAAGGGGCTAAGCGCCCCTTTATTTCTATCTTTCAGTCAGTTTTAGCTCGATGCGGCGGTTTCTGGCGCGGGCATCGGGCGTATCTGCATTATCAAGCGGCTGGTATTCGCCAAAGCCCGCCGCAACCAGTCGGTTGGGCGGAACACCGTTGGCGATCAGGTCTTTGACGACAGCTGTCGCACGCGCTGAGGAAAGCTCCCAGTTGTCGCGGAAGCGACCAGTGCCTGCGAGCGGCACATTGTCAGTATGGCCATCCACACGCAGAACCCAGTTGATGTCATCCGGGATTTCCTGATTGAGTGTGATGACCGCCTCGGCAAGCTTCTTCATCTCCTCCAGTCCAGCGGGATTGAGATCAGACGAGCCAGTCGGGAAAAGAACTTCCGACTGAAACACGAAACGGTCTCCGACGATGCGGATGTTTTCTTTGTCGGACAGAATCGCCCGCAGGCGACCAAAGAAGTCTGAGCGATAGCGGTTCAATTCTTGCACGCGCTGTGCAAGCGCCACGTTCAGGCGGCGACCGAGATCGGCGATCTTGGCGTTTGACTCGCGATCTCGTGATTCTGACGCATTGAGTGCATCTTCCAGTGCCGCAATCTGACGACGAAGTGCAGAAATCTGCTGGTTGAGCAATTCAACTTGCGAAAGCGCGCGTGCGCTCACCTGTTTTTCTGCATCTAGGCTCTGGCTGAGTTCCCCGGCGCGTTTTTCAGCGGCAGCACCAGCACCACTGCCTTCATTGAGCAGAGCTTGCAAGCGGGAACGCTCGCTCTCGGCACCTGACAAGGATGCTTGCAGATTGGCAATCGTGTCCTGCATGTCCTGAGAGTTGCTTTTTTCGAGCGACAGAAGCTGGGTGAGTTCCTGTATCTGGCTGTTGAGGCGTGCGAGAGCGGTATCTTTGCTATCGACATCGCGGCTCAACAAAAACTGACCCAGCACAAAGACTGTAAGCAAGAACATGATGGCCAGCAGCAATGTTGTCAGTGCATCGACAAAGCCGGGCCAATAATCGACATGACGTTGCGGGCGGCGGTTACGGCCTAGAGCCATGCTGCTTACTCCGGCCGTTTGCTGTCACTAGGGCGACCTGGAGCGCGCTCGGCAGGGGCTCTGGAGGCAATGGCGTCATTGAGACGACCAAGTGTTTCACGGATGGCCTGTTGCTCTTCCGTTTGCTTCTCAGCCCAGTCGCGCATCAGCTGCTGTTCGCTGCGCATACTCTTGACTAGCCCCTGAATGCCTTCCGCAAGATTGGCAAGCGCTGCTGTCGTGCGCTGGCTGGAAGCCTCGCCACCTTGCAGGTTCTGCACATGCTCTGTCAGGCTACGTATGCCGCCCAGATGCTCATCGGTGCTGATATCCGAACCAAGGTCGGTCACAGATGACAACCAGTTTTCAAGCTCGGTATAGAAACGATTTTGGGCACGGCCCGATTGCAAATCGAGGAAGCCCAGAATCAGTGAGCCGGAAAGGCCAAACAGCGACGACGAGAACGCCGTTCCCATACCTGATAGCGGCGCTTGCAATCCGGCTTTGAGCGAATCAAGCACATCGGTTGTGCTACCCGAACTCGGGTCGAGTGACTGGATGGTTTGGCCAATAGAACCCACTGTTTCAAGCAGGCCCCAGAAGGTACCAAGCAGGCCGAGGAACACAAGAAGGCCAATCAGATAACGTGAAATATCGCGGCTTTCATCAAGGCGGGTGGCAATCGATTCGAGAATGGATCGGGTTGAAGTGGTCGTCAGTGCCATGGATTGCCTGCGACCGATCAGAGCGCGCATTGGCGCAAGAAGCACCGGCGGGCGTGTCGTGCCATCGCGCTCGCCATCGCGGAATGAATTGACCCAGCGGATTTCCGGCAGTAGCCGCAGTACCTGTCCGAAAGCGAGCAGAATGCCGATGAGCAGCACGCCAAAGATCAGACCATTCAGGCCGGGATTGGTGACGAAGAACGTATGGATCTGCCGCATCAGAATCGCTGCAAGGAATGCAACAATGATGAGAAAGATCACCATGGAAAGAATGACAATTCTCGGGCTGCTCAGGCGGTAGGGGTCATAGTCCCGTGCATCGTCGAGGCGTTCCCGTGAAAGTCTCAGATCGCTCATGCGTTTGGCTCCATGGATATCCGTTGGGATAATCTGTCGCGGGGGAGCCTACTGCATAATTTAGCGAAGCGGAATCGCTTAAAGCGAAAAAATAATGCGCCCCGGTTGGAATACCGGAGCGCAGTAAAACATAGAAATAGGAAGCGGATCAGATTGGCTTGTTGACCGTTTTAAGCAATGCTTTCTGAATAATTTCATTGCCAGCAACAATGGTCTTGGTGCCAAAAATGTCCTGGCCACCCTTCTTGTCGGATACAAAGCCACCAGCTTCGCGGATCATCAGCATGCCTGCGCCGAGATCCCAAGGATGCATGCCGTCTTCCCAGAAGCCATCAAGGCGACCTGCTGCGACATATGCAAGATCAAGTGCAACGGCACCCATGCGACGAATGCCCGATGTTTCAGCCATGACATTGCGCAGTTCGACAAGGTATTGGCCGTGGCCGGGACGACCGAGATGCGGGATGCCGGTGCCGATAACGCAATCAACCAGCTTGTTGCGGGCCGCAACGCGCAGACGACGATCATTGAGGAATGCGCCACCGCCGCGTTCAGCGGTGTAAAGCTCGTCCATAGCTGGATTGTAAATCACGCCAGCAACAATCTGTCCCTGACGCTCAAGAGCGATAGAGACTGCGAAAACAGGAATACCATGCAGGAAGTTTGTGGTGCCGTCGAGTGGATCGACCAGCCAGCGATGCTGTCCGTCTTTCGATTCAACCTCACCCGATTCTTCCATCAGGAAGCCAAAGTCCGGGCGGGCGCGGCTCAGTTCGGTGTAAATGACTTTTTCGGCTTTGCGGTCGGCCTGGCTGACATAATCGCCTGGACCTTTAAGGGAAACCTGAAGGTTCTGCACTTCGCCGAAGTCGCGCGCGAGACCGCGTCCGGCTTTCATAGCGGCCTGAACCATAACATTGAGAAGGGCTGAACGCGCCATCTGATCGTCCTTTTAGAAGCGCATTCCGAAGCCTTGGAGCTTGCTTTCGAAAAAGATGCGCGTTGATAAATCACAGAGCGCCGATTTGATGAGATCAAACCTATGGCACTCAGAACTGAGCAAGCTGAGAAAGAACTGTCGCATTTCTCTTCAAAGAGAATGGACTGCGGCGCCCAATTTGCAGGCGCCGCATGATTTCAAATATTCGATTATGCGCGGCTGACGTAGGTCAGTTCGTTGGTATCAACGATCACGCGTTCACCCGAAGCGATGAATGGTGGAACGAGGATACGGATGCCGTTTTCAAGAACAGCCGGCTTGTAAGAAGAAGCTGCCGTCTGGCCTTTGACGACCGGATCAGCTTCGACGATTTCAAGTGTAACCTGATCAGGAAGACGAATGCCGATTGGCTTTTCTTCGTAGAGTTCAACGGTAACCATCATGCCGTCCTGAAGGAAGGCGGCGCGGTCACCAACGAAATCCTTCAGCAGCTCAAGCTGTTCGTAGGTTTCGGTATCCATGAAAACCAGCGCTTCGCCCTGTTCGTAAAGGAACGAGAAGTCCTTCTGTTCCAGACGAACGCGCTCTACGGTTTCAGCTGCGCGAAAACGTTCGTTGAGCTTGGTGCCGGTGATAAGGTTCTTGAGTTCAACCTGATTGTAGGCGCCGCCTTTACCAGGCTTGACTGCATTGGTCTTAACCGCTGCCCACAGGCCGCCATCATGTTCGATAACATTGCCTGGGCGGATTTCGTTACCATTGATCTTCATAAGATTAATCCGGGAGTAAATGTGAAACTGTTGCGGCCCGGCGCATCACGACAGAAAGGCAATCTCCCGCTTATTTGCAGGGATTGCGTCCATCTTTAACTCGAACCACGATAATCGGGCTCTCCAAGACCATAAAATAGCGCTTTGTGCAAGCCTGAGCCGCAAATCAGCGTGTCAGCTCATCAAAAAACTGTCTGGTTTTATCGAACGCGGAGATTGTTTGCGATCTGGATTGCCTGCTTAAGCTGATCATCAGCTAAACCATCCATCATGTCATTGAGGTCTGGTGAGCGATAACCGGCGCGCTGAGCAACGATATACCATGCTGCGGATTTGACTGTGTCACCATCCGTGCCGATACCATCGCGATAAAGACGAGCAAGCCATGCCTGCGCCATCACCATGCCGCGCTGGGCGGCAATCTGCATCCAACCAAAGCCCTGCTCGTAATTGCGATCACCACCACGACCCTGAATGAGCCAGTTTGCGAGATCGTATTGCGCAGTGTCATAACCCTTGCGCGCAGCGCGCAGCAGATATTCACGCGCCTTCTTGTCGTCATGCGGTATTTTGTCGGTGCCGTTGGCGTAAATCTGGCTCAAAGCATATTCAGCATCGGCGAGCTGCGCGGTAGCAGCTCTCTCAAACCAAGGGAAAGCCGCATCGATGCCAGAAGCAGTCGTCGCTTTCATCATGAGCAGCTGGCCATAATTGAACTGCGCCATGGCATTGCCGCTTTCAGCAGCTTTTTGCATCAGTTCCGTCGCCTTGGCGGTGTCTTTTTTGACGTAGCGGCCTTGAAGCAGCAGGGCGGCGTAGCGGAACTGCGCTTCATGCACGCCTTTATCGGCAGCTTTGGCATACCATTCGGCAGCTTTTTTCTGATCGGCAGGGACACCCAGACCGCGCGCGTAAATTTCTGCGACAAGTGTCTGTGAAGCCGGATCGCCTTGCTCAGCTTTTGGTTTCGCCAGATTGAATGCGGTCAGATACAGCCCACGCTGATAGGCACCAAAGGCTTCATCTGCGGGCTTATCGCCAAACCGGCTTGGATCAATTGCAGGCAAAGCGCTGGTCGATGCCGGTTGTGGCAGCATCTTGGGCTTTTCAGCAGGTTTATCGCTTTTCTTGTCTTGTTTCTTTTGAACGCCTGCGGGTTCACCAGCAGTTCCGGCAGCATGAACAACCGGAACAGACGCAGCGAATATCAAAGCTGTGGTGAGAAGAATTTTGCTCTTCATAGGGCGTACAAAACCTTGGGCGTTATTTCTCGAAACGAGGTGCGTGTTCGTCAAGAAGCCGGTTGGCTTCCGCAACAGCTTCCGCAGGGTTTTCCGCTTCAAATATGGCACTACCAAGGGCGACAAAATCTGCACCAGTTTGCGCGGCAGCGATGACGCTTTCCAACGTGTTACCGGCCTGTGCGATGCTTGGAATTTCAACCAGCTCAGACCACCATTCAGCCAGAGACAGGTTGCGCGGGTGCGCGTCTGGCTTGTTGTCAGCGCCAATCTTGCCGAAGAAAACATAATCAGGCTGCAATTCACCGATTTCCATAGCACTATGGCGATCGCGCAGATTGCCTGTGCCAACGATGAATTTTGGCGTGTGCTTTTCGATTGCTTCAGCAAGCTCTGCCGCTTTGCCTTCAATGTGGATGCCATCGGCACCAACGCGGCCTGCAATGCGCGTATCGTTTAGGATGATCGCGGCAGCGCCTTTTTCCTGAATGACGGAAACGGCCTTCTGGGCTGATGCCTGAAATGTGGCTTCATCCAGATCGGTTCCGTCGAGAATCACACTTGCAACGTCGCCACCTGACAAGGCTGCTGACAACAGTTTTGCAAGTGCATCCCCATTTGCGATGGGGGGTGCAACCAGCAAAAGGCGGCAGCGATCATTGTTTTGTTTAGCAGTTGGCGTGTTCATAAACCAAACCTAGCGAAAAATGTTGATGGAATTCGGGCATAAAGTAAGAGGCGTTGCTTGAACAGCCCCTTTGCATTGTAACGCTTTTGTTGCGGGGGCGGGAAACAGCTGTGTTGGCATAATGTTATCCACTGGAACGAAAGTTGATTGGAACCAACCGCGTTCTGACCGAATTACCCGTTATATAGGCGGCAATAAGTGCTGCGCTAACGCAGAATGAAAACAATCAGCAGGCAGGCGAAATGACGAATGAAACGGCGAAAATAGTGCCAAAAGTCCGCGACACACGCATTGATGTGTTTCGCGCGCTGGCACTGCTTACGATTTTCATCAATCATGTGCCCGGAACCTTTTTCGAGCATTTCACGCATAAGAATCTCGGCTTTTCGGATTCGGCAGAAGCTTTTGTTCTGATTTCAGGCATGGCGGTGGCACTGGCCTATGGGTCGAAGTTCGCTCCGGGCAATCGTCTGATGCTGACTTTGAAAATGTGGCGTCGCGCCTGTGTGTTGTATACCGCGCACATTATGACGACGCTCGCGACCATCGGTATTTTTGCCTCCGCCGCGATTTTCCTTAAGCATCGCGAGCTTCTGACGCAGATCAATATTGGGCCGCTGGTTAAGCAGCCGGTTGAGGCGCTTCTCGGTCTCGTTACGCTCGGTCATCAGCTTGGCTATAACAATATTCTCTCAATGTATGCGGTCGTTCTTCTGCTGACACCATTGCTGCTTTTGCTCGCGCGTATCAGCCTGTCGCTCATGCTTGGTGTATCGGGCATGGTGTGGTTGCTTGCCGGCATCTATCATGTTGCTCCGGTCAATTATCCGACTGAAGGCGTCTGGTTCCTCAACCCACTATCGTGGCAGTTCCTGTTTGCTATCGGTATTGCGGGCACAATTCATGTGCGTCGTGGCGGCAAACTTCCGACCAATCCTGCATTGATTGCAGCGGCTGTTGGTTATCTGGTTCTTTCGCTGGCTTGGGTCCGCATTCCGCTTTGGGGCATTGATGTTTCAATGGGTATGCCCGCGGTTCTGACCGGTTTTGACAAGACGTTTCTGTCGGCTCCACGTCTTCTGCATGTGCTCGCCATGGCTTATCTGATTGCTGTCGTCCCAACGCTTAACAGCATTGCGCGCACTTCGCCGGATAATCCGCTCGCAATTCTCGGCAAGCATTCGCTGCCAGTGTTCATTGCCGGTACGCTGTTGGCGATGGTTGCGCAGGTTATGAAGCTTGTTAATCCGGGTGGCCTGCCATACGACGCGCTGCTTATTGCAACGGGTGTGGTGATGCAGTTCGCGCTGGCTTATTATCTCGAGTGGCTCCCAACCATTGGCTGGGGCAAGAAGCCTGCCGCAAAACCCGCTGCGGAAGGTTCAAAGGCCTCGATTGGAGCCAATCCAAAACCGGCACTTCAGCAGATGTAATTAAAAGCCGCCTTCGGGCGGCTTTTTTGTTTGCGGATTATTCCACAGCTTGCGCTCAGAATTAACCAATCATTAATCTTAACGGCGTTTAATGGTTTACATCCAGTTCGGCTGGATTCTTACCGAGTGGTGAAGCCACTTTGTTTGACGCCTCCCTGTTAAACTCCTGAGAGCCGCCTTTGCGGCTCTTTTTTTTATGGTTTTGAGGGAATCGCCTGTTTTCCGGCAAATCTGACGTCAATGCCTTTCACAGTTTATTCAAAACCATTTTAAAAAATTAACCGAATGTTAAACATAAACTTGCGCGACGGTGCATGAAGGTGCAGTTTGTCGTGGACTCGCCCGATCAAGCTGTTCCGTCCCAGCTCTCCCCATGATCGAACGGCAGCTCATTCTATTATCTCACGCACATTTTGACGGTGCGCGGGCAACAAAATATTCGCAAATGCGTTTATGTAAGGTGGCAGAGCAGTGATTAGCGAACAGGGACAGATGCCGGGCAATATGATCAGCCTCGCTGAGCGCATGGTTTTCTCAGATTCGTTCAAGCCGATTTACAGCGAAGGCATGGACATGGTTGAGGAAGCAGCCAGCTATCTCGACGGTGAAGGCCGTGAGGAAGCGCGCAATCTCTCGCGTGTTGCCGCGACCCTTTATGCGGCCGAATCGATGCGCCTGACGACACGTCTCATGCAGGTTGCTTCATGGCTTCTTTTGCAGCGTGCAGCGCGCAATGGTGAAATGTCCCGCAAGCAGGTTGAAGCTGAAAAGGCCAAAGTTCGTCTTGATACGCCTTCGGCTGGCGACGTCGCACCGGGCTGGAATGAGTTGCCTTATGCTTTCACTGAGCTTGTTGAGCGCTCGATTCGTCTCCAGGCGCGTGTTCGCCGCATGGATCGCAACGTCTATGGTGAAGTTGTAGCTTTGCAGAGTGTGCCGCGTGGAAATCCGGTTTCCGATCAGATTGTGCTGCTGAAGACTGCTTTTGGCGCGTCTTAAGTAAAATCTACGCAGTCTTATTGCATCTTCGGATGCAATGTTTCTCTTTTGTTCACATTTATGCTGTCAAGTGGATCCGTCTGAGGATAGGGTTCACTTATGAAAGAAACGATTCGCATCATTGGTATTGATCCGGGGCTCCGCCGTACCGGCTGGGGTGTTGTCGAATCGCTTGGAAATTCTCTGCATTTTATCGGCTCCGGCACTGTGACCTCGAATGCTGAGATGGATCTCGCATCGAGACTGTGCCAGTTGCATGATGGACTGTCCAACGTCCTGCATGAATTCATGCCCCATGAAGCAGCCGTTGAGCATACATTCGTCAACAAAGATGCGACGGCGACGCTGAAGCTTGGTCAGGCGCGCGGCATTGCACTTCTGGCGCCCGCACAGGCTGGATTGCCGGTTGCGGAATATGCGCCGAATGCCGTCAAGAAGGCGGTGATTGGTGTGGGGCATGGCGAAAAGCAGCAAATTCATATGATGGTGAAGGTTTTGATGCCGCGCGCAACGTTCGATACGAGCGATGCTGCCGATGCGCTTGCCATTGCTATTTGCCATGCGCATCATCGTCAGAGCATTGTCAGCGCACGTCGTATGCAAGCGTTATTAGCAGGATAGATATAAAATGATCGGCAAGCTTAAAGGCGTGATCGATGAAATTGCTGATGATCATGCCGTCATCGACGTGCATGGCGTTGGCTATGTTGTGTTCTGTTCTTCCCGCACACTCGGTAATTTGGGTGGAGAAGGCGAGGCGGCGGTGCTGCTCATTGAGACATATGTGCGCGAGGATATGATCCGCCTTTATGGTTTTGGATCACAGCTTGAACGCGAATGGTTCCGCCTGTTGCAGAACGTGCAGGGCGTTGGTGCCAAGGTGGCACTTGCCGTGCTCGGAACATTGACGCCGCCTGAACTTGCAAATGCAATTGCGCTTCGTGATCTCGCGATGGTTTCGCGGGCGCCGGGCGTTGGTAAAAAAGTTGCCGAACGCATTGTGACTGAGTTGAAGAACAAGGCTCCGGCCTTTGCGGGGGAAGCCAGCGGCACAATCGGCCTTAAGCAGGAAATCGGCGCGGGCGCTGCATCGGCTCCGGTTAGCGATGCGGTCTCAGCTCTCGCCAATCTTGGCTATTCTCGGGATCAGGCCGCAAATGCTGTTGCCGCAGCACTCCGAGAAGCCGGGGAAGATGCCGATTCGGCCAAGCTTATTCGTCTTGGTTTGAAGGAACTGTCGCGTTGAGTGACTTGTCTGAATTGAATGTTCATGCGAGAGGACTGGCATGAGCGACCGCAACCCCCTGATTGACGCCGATCTGCGTGGCGAAGATGCCGACACGACATTGCGCCCGCAAACGCTGGACGATTTTGTCGGGCAGGCTGCTGCGCGCGCCAATCTCAAAGTGTTTATTGAAGCTGCAAAGGTGCGTGGCGAGGCACTTGATCATGTGCTGTTTGTCGGCCCTCCAGGGCTTGGCAAGACGACGCTCGCGCAGATTATGGCCAAGGAGCTTGGTGTCAATTTCCGTTCGACCTCCGGTCCGGTCATTGCAAAGGCGGGCGATCTTGCGGCTCTGCTGACCAATCTTGAAGATCGCGATGTGCTGTTTATCGATGAAATTCATCGTCTCAGCCCGGCTGTCGAGGAAATTCTCTATCCTGCGATGGAAGATTTTCAGCTTGATCTGATTATCGGTGAAGGGCCAGCAGCGCGTTCGGTGAAGATTGATCTCGCGAAATTTACGCTGGTCGCAGCAACCACACGTCTGGGGCTTTTGACGACGCCGCTGCGTGATCGTTTTGGTATTCCGACACGGCTCAATTTCTATACCGTCGAAGAACTCGAATATATTGTGCGCCGTGGCGCACGCATTATGCAGATGGGTATTTCGCCGGATGGTGCGTTGGAAGTGGCCCGTCGTTCACGTGGTACCCCACGTATCGCAGGGCGTCTGTTGCGCCGCGTTCGTGATTTCGCGCTGGTCGCAGGTGCCGATGTCATCGACAGCAAGATTGCCGACGAGGCTTTGTCGCGTCTTGAGGTGGACAACCGCGGGTTCGATCAGTTGGACCGGCGTTATCTCGATATGATTGCGCGCAATTTCGGTGGTGGACCAGTCGGTATTGAAACCATCGCTGCCGGACTGTCAGAACCGCGTGATGCGATTGAAGACATTATCGAACCTTATATGATCCAGCAGGGCTTTTTGCAGCGCACACCGCGTGGACGTGTGCTGACCAATCTTGCATGGCAACATCTGGGGCTTGCCGCGCCCGCTGAAGCCGCGCAGCAATCGCAGTTTGGCCTTTTCATGGAAGACGAATAGATATGGAACATGCGCAGATTGCAGGCGAGTTGAAAGACGGCACGCATTATCTCTATGCCCGCATTTATTATGCCGACACGGATTTTTCCGGCTTTGTCTATCATGGTCGCTACCTCGAATTTTACGAACGTGGCCGCACCGACTTTCTGCGCTTGCAGGATGTTCATCATATTGAGCTTGCCGAAGGTTCGCTTGGCGAAGAAATGGTTTGGGTCGTTCGCCGTATGGAGATCGACTACAAGTCACCTGCGAAAATGGATGATCTAATTCTGATTGAAACCCGTGTCAGCGAAATCCGTGGCGCACGGGTTATCATGGCGCAGAAGATTACCTGTGGTGAGCGGCTGCTTTCAGAAGCGAAGGTTGAGGCTGTGATGATCACCAAGGAAGGACAACCGCGCCGGATACCCGATGAATGGCGTGACGCTTTTACGAAGGCTTGAGATGAGTGACCGTTTCCACTCTTTTGAAGAGCTCTGCGATGTCTATATCGAGGGTAATGATTTTGCGGTCGTGACCCGCTTCGTTCCAGGTTCAGAAATTGTTATTCTCGCCCCGCATGGCGGTACAATTGAATATCAGACGACAGAACTCGCAGAAGCAGTTGCGGGTGGAAAATATAGTTTTTATTCCTTTATTGGCTTGGTTGACCGCAAGCGGGCAAAAGATCTTCACATAACGTCCCATCGTTTTTTTGAAGTCAGGATGGATGATCTGTTGTCCCGTTCCAGATATGCCCTTGCTATTCATGGTCGAAAAGACACTCAGACCTTGGATGGTATGGGGCAGCTTGACGACAAGGACACGATTTATCTCGGTGGATTGGATACCAGGTTTATTGAGCTTCTTGACGAAGAACTGAGAGGTGCCGGATTTTCCACTCGCTTGTCCGGTCATGCATTTCCTGCTCGCAATCCCGTCAATCTGTGCAATCGCTGTCAGTCTGGCCGGGGGGCTCAGCTCGAACTACCATTATCGCTTCGCCATGCATTTGCGAATTCCGCGTCAATGACGTCCCAATTTGTTGTTGCAACGCAAAATGCCATAGTCCGTCGCATTGGAAGCAAACAGTAATTCTTTGTGCTCATTGATTATTCGCACATTAAGAGTAACTGATCTTTAACCATAATAATCCATTAATCATGCTGATGGAATCGGTAGAGGGGCAGGTTATTAAGCAACGCCTTCCTTTCACCAAATTTAACCATGACAAGCGCTTGAGGATTTAAAGTTAAAATCCGGTTATGGCGGTTGGGGCGTTCGGCAGCGGACGTTTTTCGAGTAATTTGCGATGCCGCCCGGTCACAATGCCGGGCGTTTGGATTCGAGGACGGTAGATCGATGGAAAATATTGCGCTCGCGGCCCCTGCCGCCGATATTACCCTCTGGGGCCTGTTTATGCATGCGGGTTGGGTGGTCAAGCTGGTGATGCTCGGCCTGATAGGCGCATCGGTCTGGACCTGGGCAATCATCGTCGACAAGATTGTTTCTTATCGTCGTGCTCGCGGCGCGATGGAGCGTTTTGAGCAGGCTTTCTGGTCGGGACAGTCACTGGAAGAACTCTATCGTACGCTCAATGAACGTCGTACCACTGGCATGGCCTCCATTTTCATCGCTGCAATGCGCGAATGGAAAAAGTCCTTTGAAAAAGGTGCGCGCTCGCCAATTGGTTTGCAGATGCGTATCGACAAGGCGATGGATGTGGCACTGGCGCGCGAAGGCGAAAAGCTCGAATCCCGCCTTGGCTTCCTCGCAACGACAGGCTCGGCGGCGCCATTCGTCGGTCTGTTCGGAACGGTTGTTGGTATTATGACCTCCTTCCAGGCGATTGCTGCTTCCAAGAACACAAGTCTTGCCGTTGTGGCACCGGGTATCGCGGAAGCGTTGCTTGCAACGGCGATTGGTCTGCTCGCCGCTATTCCTGCGGTTATTGCTTACAACAAGCTTTCTGCGGATGCGGGTAAAATTAGCGGACGCCTTGAAGGTTTTGCGGACGAGTTTTCCGCCATACTGTCGCGCCAAATTGATGAGAAGCTGACACCGCGCAGCTAAAGCATGTCGCGGAGAAGTTGGAACTGGTTTTCCGATAAAGACATGCGTGAAAACAAAAAATAAAGCGTTCCAGCAAAAAAAGTTGAAATCGAGCCTTCGGGAAACTTGCAATGGGCATGTCAGTTGGAAATCAGGGAATGCAGTCGGGTGGTCGCCGCAGGCGCGGCCGCAAGAAGGCATTGATGAGCGAAATCAACGTTACGCCATTCGTGGACGTGATGCTGGTTCTGCTGATCATCTTCATGGTTTCTGCACCGCTTCTGACCGTTGGTGTGCCAATCGATCTGCCGGATACGCAGGCGAAGGCGATGAACGCCGATACGCAGCCAATCACCGTATCGGTGAACAGCGAAGGTAAAATCTATCTTCAGGAAACAGAAATTCCGATTGATGAAGTTGTTGCTAAACTTCAGGCGATTGCCAAGACCGGTTACGAAGAGCGTATCTTCGTGCGTGGGGACAAAGCTGCCGATTACGGCACTGTCATGAAGGTGATGGCTCGCATTTCCGCTGCCGGTTTTAAGAATATCGGCCTTGTGACACTCCAGGAGCAGGATAGCTGACGGCATCATGAAGGCTGGCCTGACATCTTCTGTTGCACTGCATGCCGCGGCACTTGCGCTGGCAGTGGTTTCGTTTTCCTCGCCGAAGGCTTTCGACGTGCAGGATTCGGAATCGTTTCCGGTTGACATCGTTCCGATTGAATCAATCACGCAAATTCAGCAGGGCGATAAAAAAGCGCCTATGAAGGAAAAGTCGGCACCTATTCCGACAACAAAACCGCAGACGGTACCGGATGCGCAGGAGTTTGGTGATCAGAGCGTTGATAGCCAGACACCGCCGACGCCTGACACCAAAGCTAAGCCGCTTGAAGCTGCTCAGGAACCAAAGGCGCAGCCGGAGCCGGTGAAAAATCCTGAGCCGAAGCCCGACCCAAAGCCTGAACCCAAACCGCAGGATAAGCCGACACCGGTTCCTGCCACGGAAGTTCAGACCAAGCCGGAAGCAAAACAGGAAGTGAAGCCGGATCCGGTCGCGGAAGCGATTGAGAAACAGGCAGAAGCGCCTGATCAGGCAGCACCGAAATTGCCGGATAATGTTCCGGCACCGCAGGAAAAGCCAAAGCCTCCGCAGGCGCAGACGGCCAAGACACCGGATCGCAAGCCTGTTGAAGAGAAGAAGCCAACGCAGTCAGCTTCGCAGACGTCACAGTCGAAGAATGATGCCATTGCGGATGAAGTGGCAGCACTTCTTAATAAGCAGAAAGCTTCAGGCGGCGGTGCTAAGCGCTCGACCGATCAGGCATCGCTGGGCGGCAAGAAGAATACTGGTGGCTCGAAATTGAGCCAGAGTGAAATGGACGCGCTTCGTGGCGCGATCTCGAAATGCTGGAACGTGCCAGCTGGTGTTGCAGATGCGCCTGGTCTTGTTGTGACGGTGAAGATGCATCTCAATCAGGATGGTTCCATTCAGGGCTCGCCTGAGGTGACATCTGGTGGTGGCAGTGATGGTGTGGGCAGAGCGGCTGCAGAAAGCGCCCGTCGCGCTGTGGCACGTTGCGCACCGTACAATCTGCCAGCAGACAAATATGAGAATTGGTCGGAAGTGATTGTTAACTTCGACCCAAGCGAAATGTTCTGATCAGCATGGCTGGTCGCTCCTAACGAATGCCAAGGACAAAAGAGGTCCCAGAAGATATGAAAATAGGCATCATGAAAACAAAGATCCGCGCAGCCTTATCGGCTTTTGCCTGTGTGATCGCTGCAAGTTTTGTTTCCACCATGCCGGCTCATGCGGTCGTGGAAATCAATATTAACAAGGGCGTGGTCGAGCCTTTGCCGATTGCTGTCACCGACTTCCTTTCAGGTGATCAGCTCGGCGCGAACATCACTTCCGTTATTGCAGCCGATCTTGAGCGGTCCGGCTTGTTTGCGCCGATCAGCAAGAGTGCATTCATCGAAAAGATTTCCAATCCTGATGCATCTCCGCGTTTTGAAGACTGGAAGGTCATCAATGCGCAGGCATTGGTCACTGGTCGCATTACCAAGCAGCCAGACGGTCGCCTGAAGGCTGAATTCCGTCTCTGGGATACATTTGGTGGCCAGCAGCTGATTGGACAGCAGTTCTTCACCACGCCGGATAACTGGCGTCGTGTTGCACATATTATCGCTGATGCGATCTATGAGCGTCTGACGGGTGAAAAGGGTTATTTCGATACCCGTGTCGTTTTCGTGGACGAATCCGGTCCAGCCCAGAAGCGCGTGAAGCGTCTGGCTATTATGGATCAGGATGGTGCCAATATTCGTTACCTTTCCGATGGCCGTGATATTGCACTGACCCCGCGTTTTTCGCCAAACCGTCAGGAAGTGACGTATATGTCCTTTGCTGGCGGTCAGCCGCGCGTTTACCTGTTGCAGCTTGAAACCGGTCAGCGGGAGCTGGTTGGTAACTTCCCCGGAATGTCGATTGCGCCACGCTTCTCGCCAGACGGCCAGAAGGTTGTGATGAGCCTTCTGCAGGATGACGGCAGCGCGAACATCTACACGATGGATCTGCGTAACCGCACAACCACACGTCTGACCAGCAGCCAGGCTATTGATACCAGTGCGTCTTATTCGCCAGATGGTTCGCAGATTGTGTTCTCGTCTGACCGTGGCGGACGTCCGCAGCTCTACGTGATGGGCGCTGACGGCTCCAATCCACGCCGTATCTCGTCCGGTGACGGCAGCTATTCGACCCCGGTTTGGTCCCCACGTGGCGATCTCATCGCCTTCACCAAGCAGTCACAGGGTCAGTTCTCGATTGGTGTTATGAAGACGGATGGAACGGGTGAACGTCTTCTGACTTCGGGCTTCCACAATGAGGGGCCAACCTGGGCACCAAATGGTCGCGTCCTGATGTTCTTCCGCAAGGCATCAGGTGCCGGTGGTCCGAAGCTCTTCAGTATTGATCTGACTGGTCGCAATGAACGTCAGATTCAGACCCCGAACTTCGGTTCTGATCCGGCATGGTCGCCGTTGCTCGAGTAGTTCGAATTATAAGAACACTAATATAATGGCGCGAAGCATCAGTTTCGCGCCTTTTTCATGGCAAAATGCCACAATTATAGCCTTGGGGCCGTGTTTCTGCCTCATTTAGCCCTCAAGGGCTAAAAGCAGAATTGCTACCGGATAAAAACGGTTTGCAGATGGTCGCAAGAAATTATTAACCATACTTCTTGAGCCTGCTTTAACCTAAATATGATTATTGGTTGGTTACGCAGGAACATCAAATCTTAAGGAGCTCCGGCCCATGCGCCGTATCCAGTCGATTGCACGTAGCCCGATCGCTATTGCCCTTTTCATGTCGCTCGCCGTTGTTGGTTGTGCGTCCAAGAAGAATCTTCCAAACAATGCCGGTGATCTTGGCTTGGCTGGTGGCGCTGCAACGCCCGGCTCCGCTCAGGACTTCACTGTAAACGTTGGTGACCGCATTCTGTTTGACCTCGATTCGTCGCTGATCCGCTCGGATGCGCAGCAGACATTGTCGAAGCAGGCTCAGTGGTTGCAGCGTTACCCACAGTACTCGATCACTGTCGAAGGCCATGCCGACGAACGCGGTACGCGTGAGTACAACCTTGCCCTCGGTCAGCGTCGTGCTGCTGCAACCCGTGACTTCCTTGCAGCCCGTGGCGTTCCAACCAGCCGCATGCGCACCGTTTCTTACGGCAATGAGCGTCCAATCGCTGTTTGCGATAACAACTCTTGCTGGTCGCAGAACCGTCGTGCTGTTACCGTCCTTAACGGTGCTGGCAGCTAAGTTTCAGCAAATAGCCTGACCTAATCAGAAAAAAGCGGTCTTCGGGCCGCTTTTTTTGTGCCGAAAGACAACTATTGGTAATTTCGACAAATTTTGGCCGAAGTAACCTGTGTGATAGGGAAAGCATCTATGCTTTTTAAGGTTTTTCTCTAATAACTGAAAAGAACCGCGGAAAATCAGGTGTTCAGAAAATGTTCAGGCATCGTGTTTGATTGTTTATCCAGACCTTGGTGGTCGCGGTTTATAGTTTCAGGGCACCATCATTTTTCGACAATGAGCGATAGGGGCAAAAGGGAATGAGGAAACCAATGAGGAAAGTGACGCTGGCAATTGCCATGCTGCCGCTTTTGGCGAGTGCGCCGGTTCTGGCAGCATCTGGTTTTTCGCAGCAGGGAAATATTCAACTTGCGCAAGCTGGAAGTCCGGGTGGCGATCAGTTTTCGCAGCAGGTTTGTAATCTGGCGCATCAGAACGCACAGTCCTATGCCCGCATCATGCAACTGCGCGACAACATGCTGAAAATTCAGCGTGAGAATGAAACCCGTTTTCGTGCGCTGGAAAAGGGCAATGGTGGTGGACAGAATCACGTGAATATCGGTTCGACCGCAATTCTTGACGACGCTATGCGTGACAATGGCAGCGGGGGCGGTCAGGGCGGCTATCAGCAAAGCCCCGGCTTGCAGCAAGAATTGATCCGTAACCTCACCGGTAAGGTCGAGGACGTCGACGCGCAGATTTCATTTACGAATGAGCTGCTGCAGAAGACGCAGGATGATAATGATTTCCGCTTTGAAGAGCTGGAAAAGAAGCAGGGTCTAGCGGCTCCTGCAAAGTCCACTGCCCAAAATCCTCAGGTCAGCCCCCCTCCCGGCAGCGATCTTTGTGCGCAGGGCATGGGCAATCCGGTAAGCACCGCCGATGCGCTCAGCAACCGTGCCGAAGCCATGAACTTCCAGGTCCTCGAATTGCAGGACCAGATGCAGAAAATGCAGGAAGACAATGAACGTCGCTTCCAGAAGCTGGAAGGTGGCCGCGCCGATGCGGGCAAAGCGCCGGACGAGACTTCGCTTGCTGATGCGACGCCAGCTGGAAACCCCGATAATGGGGTTTCTGGTAATGTGGCGCAGGGCGGTGATTTTGGTTCAGATACACAGTTGGCGACCCATGATACATCGGGCGCCGATTCCGTGGCTATTGGTTCAGGTGCTGCTCCGCAGGGTGGCCCACAACGTGGAGAGCCGCCGCGCTCGCTCGGCTCCATCCGCTTTGACAACAATGGCAATGTAATCGGCGAAACTATTGATGTGCAGCCTCGTCCGGTTGAGCAAGGCGCTGCGTTGCCAGCGGGTCAGGCAGTGGCATCGCTGCCGACTGATGATAATCCAAATTCGCTGTATCAGGCCGCGTATCAATATGTGATGTCGGGCGATTATAAAGCAGCGGAGACTGGTTTCCGGGAGCATATCAAGCGCTATCCTGCTGATCCAACCACGGCTGAAGCACGCTATTGGCTGGGTGAATCGCTGTATGGTCAGGCACGTTATCCCGAAGCTGCGACTGTTTTCATCGATACGCAGCGCGATTATCCGGATTCCAAACGTGCACCAGAAAATATGTTCAAGCTCGGTATGACACTTGAAAAAATGGATAATCACGACGTTGCTTGTGCAACATTCAAGCAGATTCCAGAACGCTATCCGAAGGCTGCGCCTGCCATTTTGAAGCGGGTGAGCGATGAGCGCGCGCGTATCAAGTGTTGATTTTGGAGACTATTTGTGGGGCTTTCCCCGACTGATATTTTTGAGCCTTTCAGATTAGATTGCGCTAAGGGAATCATTGCTGCCGTGTCAGGCGGGAGCGATTCTCTGGCTCTTCTTTTCCTTTTGAAAGACTATCTCGCGACGCTGGATAATCCGCCGCCGCTGACAGCTGTTACGATTGATCATCGTTTGCGTGCGGAATCGGCGCAAGAGGCTGACAATGTAGGTGTGCTTTGCCACCAACACGGCATAGCGCATCGTGTTCTTTCATGGGACGACGCCAAACCGAAAACTGGTCTCGCCGCCGCCGCTCGTTCTGCGCGTTATCGGTTGCTGGTTCAGGCGGCGCATGAGGCGGATGCTGATTTTATTGCGACGGGGCATACGCGCGATGATCAGATCGAAACATTTTTGATGCGCAAAGAGCGGAGCTCTCATTCAGAAGCCCGTGGTCTTGCTGCAATGGCACCGCAGTCATGGCTTGAAAATTCGGTGGTCTTGGTGAGGCCGCTGTTGGAAACATCCCGTTCAAACCTGCGGCAAGAGCTTACGGATAAATCGGTCGTCTGGATTGATGATCCCAGCAACGTAAACACCAATTATGAGCGTCCGCGCGTGCGGCTGTCATCGGCTTCCGAAGCCGATCCGGACCGCGTGATGGCGCAGATCGCACTGGCATCTGTGGCACGCAAACGCGATAATGCGGCGCTTGTTTCAGCACTTTCAAACCCCGGTTGCCTGCAAATGAATGCCTTCGGCACGATTTTGGTCGATGCCTCCATTTATGCAGCGCTGCCAGAAAGTGTTCGGCGCTTGTTTTCTGGCCTTCTTGCATCGATTGCTGGCGGGCGGCGTTTTCTTCCCGGTGATGCTGAGCGTGCACGGATTGAAAAGCTGTTGTCTGGTCAGGAGAAAGTTGGCCGTCTGACGGTGTTTGGCGCGCTTGTTGAGCTCGGTAAAAATGGTGATGCGCATAAGTTTCGTCGCGAACGCCGTAATCTGCCAAAGATGGAACTTAAAACCGGGCAGACGATCATCTGGGACGGACGCTATCGCCTGAAAAATGAAGCTCAAACGTTGTTTGAAGTGGCCGCACCTGATCGGCAGGAACTGGCTGATTTCATTGAAGTGCATCAGATGGAACTTGATTTTACACAACGCGAAGCTTTGCTGGTGCTGCCCGCGATCTATCAAAACGGCAAATTGCAGCAAGTTCCGGCGGTTAACGGTCAACAGTTGCCTTCAGGAATCACTGTCGAAAAGCACTTCGCAATCTTTGATCATGTGCTTCCGGGCTATGATTTTGCGCTGGCAAAGGCCATTGAAACGCAATTTGGGCGCGAATGTCCTAATTTTTATAAACCAGTTTGATAAGAATCGAAGATGAGGCGGCTCTCGCGCCTTGGCAAGGCCGTTCTTCGATCCTATGTTAAGTCGAAACATCCTACCGCCCTTGTCGGGTGGCTGTGGTATCGATAGGACCCGATATGAATCCGAACTATCGCAACTTCGCCCTCTGGGCGATCATTGCTCTACTTTTGATAGCGTTGTTCAACCTGTTCCAGAGTCCTGGCCAGCGCTCGAATTCCCGTGAAGTTTCCTACTCCCAGTTTATCGATGACGTTTCCAATGGACGCGTGAAGTCGGTTACAATTACTGGTGAGAAGATCAGCGGTACATTTGCCGATAATGGATCGACATTCCAGACTTATTCGCCGGGCGATACAGGACTGGTTTCCCGTCTTGAAGAGAAGGGCGTAACCATCACTGCCCGTCCTGAAAATGACGGTTCCGGCTCGCTTCTTGGTATCCTGCTGTCATGGTTGCCGATGATTCTTATTCTGGGTGTTTGGATTTTCTTCATGCGCCAGATGCAGGGTGGTTCACGCGGTGCGATGGGCTTTGGCAAGTCGAAGGCGAAGCTTTTGACCGAAGCGCATGGTCGTATCACTTTCCAAGATGTAGCTGGCGTTGAAGAAGCCAAGCAGGATCTGGAAGAAATCGTAGAATTCCTGCGTGATCCGCAGAAGTTCCAGCGTCTCGGCGGCAAGATTCCGCGCGGCGTACTGCTCGTTGGCCCTCCCGGAACCGGTAAGACTTTGCTCGCGCGTTCTGTTGCAGGCGAAGCCAATGTGCCGTTCTTCACGATTTCCGGTTCTGACTTCGTTGAAATGTTTGTTGGTGTGGGTGCAAGCCGCGTCCGCGATATGTTCGAACAGGCGAAGAAGAATGCGCCTTGCATTATTTTCATCGACGAAATCGATGCTGTTGGTCGTCATCGTGGCGCAGGTCTTGGCGGCGGCAACGATGAACGTGAGCAGACGCTCAACCAGCTTCTGGTCGAGATGGATGGTTTTGAAGCAAACGAATCGATCATTCTGATTGCTGCAACCAACCGTCCTGACGTTCTTGATCCAGCACTTCTTCGTCCGGGCCGTTTTGACCGTCAGGTCGTTGTTCCAAACCCGGATATTGTTGGTCGTGAACAGATCCTCAAAGTGCATGTGCGTAATGTGCCGCTTGCTCCGAATGTGGATCTTAAGGTTGTGGCACGCGGTACACCGGGCTTTTCTGGCGCGGACCTTGCTAACCTCGTCAACGAATCTGCTTTGATGGCAGCGCGTCGCAACAAGCGCCTCGTGACCATGCAGGAATTTGAAGACGCCAAGGACAAGATCATGATGGGTGCGGAACGCCGCTCCGCCATGACGCCGGAAGAAAAGGCGAATACGGCTTATCACGAAGCTGGCCATGCTATTCTGGCGATCAACGTGCCAAAGTCTGATCCGGTCCATAAGGCGACAATCATTCCGCGCGGTCGCGCGCTGGGTATGGTGATGCAGTTGCCGGAAGGCGATCGTTATTCTGCGACCTATACCTGGATGGTTTCGCGCCTTGCGATTCTGATGGGCGGACGTGTTGCGGAAGAGCTGAAATTCGGTAAGGAAAACATCACATCCGGTGCATCCTCCGATATTCAGCAGGCAACCAAGCTAGCGCGTTCGATGGTGACGCAGTGGGGTTATTCCGACAAGCTCGGTCGCGTGGCCTATGGTGACAATCAGGAAGAAGTGTTCCTCGGTCATTCGGTTTCGCGCACGCAGAATATTTCGGAAGCAACTGCGCAGATCATTGATGCTGAAGTACGCCGTCTTGTGGATGAAGCCTATGCAGAAGCAACCCGTATCCTGACTGAAAAGCGTGAGGACTGGATTGCTCTTGCTGAAGGTCTACTTGAATATGAAACGCTCAGTGGCGATGAAATTAAGGAGCTGCTTGCGGGCAACAAGCCATCGCGTGATCAAGGGAATGATACGCCATCGCGTGGTTCGGGCGTTCCGAAAGCTGGCAGCCCACGCAAGCGCAAGGGTGAAGAACCCGGCAGTGAGCCTGGTATTGAGCCCAACCCACAGCCGCAGTAAGTATCGTAACAATTTTAAAAGCCGGGCATTCTGTCCGGCTTTTCTGTTTTTGAGGCGCATTTTGTTGGAAAGGCTCGGTTAAGGATTTCGGCGCATCATATGGCAACTTTGGGAATTGATGCTTTGATATAATTTGTTTCCCCGAAAGGTGAAATTGCAATGACGGGTGGTTTTGCGCTATTAACGCAGACAATCGATTGCCGGGCTAACGACCCCGGATGTCATTGCCGTCTCATAAAATAACCGCGACTGATTTTTTATTGCTTCGAGACAGCTTTATGGCGCAACGCAAGGCTAAGAATATGACACGTAAATATTTTGGAACTGATGGTATTCGCGGTAAGGCAAACAGCTTTCCGATGACGCCAGATATTGCCATGAAAGTCGGTATGGCGGTTGGACATATTTTTCGCCGCAAGGGCCAAGCTTCGCGCGTTGTGATCGGTAAGGATACGCGCCGCTCTGGTTACATGCTGGAAAACGCGCTTGTGGCGGGGTTCACTGCCGCCGGTATGGACGTGTTTCTGCTCGGTCCAATTCCAACGCCTGCGGTCGCGATGCTTTGCCGTTCGCTGCGTGCCGATATTGGTGTGATGATCTCGGCTTCGCACAATCCATTCTATGACAATGGTATCAAGCTGTTTGGTCCTGATGGCTTCAAGCTCTCAGATGAGATTGAATTGCAGATTGAAAGCCTGATCGATAGCGATCTCTCCGCGCATCTCGCGACCCATGGCGAAGTGGGTAAGGCCAAGCGCGTCGATGGTGATATTTATCGCTATATCGAATTTGCGAAGCGCACGCTGCCGCGCAATATCTCGCTTAATGGTCTTCGCGTTGTGGTGGATTGCGCCAATGGCGCGGGCTACAAGGTAGCGCCCGCCGCACTTTGGGAACTCGGCGCCGAGGTTATCACCATCAATGACGAGCCAAACGGCATCAATATCAATGAGGATTGCGGCTCGACCCATCCGATTGGCCTGATGAAGAAGGTTCATGAAGTGCGCGCTGATGTCGGCATTGCGCTTGATGGCGATGCGGATCGCGTTCTGCTGGTCGATGAAAACGGCACCGTGATCGATGGCGACCAGCTTCTCGCGGTTATTGCCGAATCATGGGCAAAGTCAGATCGTCTGCAAGGCGGTGGGATCGTCGCGACGATCATGTCCAATCTCGGCCTTGAGCGTTACCTGCACGACCATAATATGACGCTGGCCCGTACCAAGGTTGGCGACCGCTACGTGGTTGAACACATGCGTGAGCATGGCTTCAATGTTGGTGGGGAACAGTCCGGTCATATTGTTCTGTCGGATTTTGCTACGACGGGCGATGGGCTGGTCTCTGCCTTGCAGATTCTTGCCGTTGCACAGGAAGAGAACAAGCCGTTGAGCGAGTTGTGCCGCAAGTTTGAGCCAGTGCCACAGCTTCTTAAGAATGTGCGTACCGCTGGCGGAAAGCCGCTTGAAAATAAGAAGGTTAAGAGCGCTATCGATGAAGCGACTGATCGTCTGGGTTCGCAGGGGCGTCTGGTTATTCGTCCATCCGGAACTGAACCGCTGATCCGCGTTATGGCGGAAGGCGATGACCGTGCACTCGTTGAGAAGGTCGTTAACGACATCATCAACGTGATTTCTTCGGAAAGCGCTGCGGCCTGATCAGTCGGACTATAAATTTAAAAAAAAGCGCGGTTTTCCGCGCTTTTTGTGTTTTTGGACGAGGAAAAGTTATACTTTAGAAGTCATTGATAAACATGGTTAAAAAACAAGGTTAAGTTGTATTTAACTTTTCATCGTTAGCGTGGCTTCCACAATTCAGTTCCGACGCAGTTGCGACGAGACAGATTTATGGGACAGACAGATGAACGGTCTTATTAAAACTTTTTGCGCAAGCCTTGCTGTATCGGCTGCAATGATGGCATTGGCTCCTGCGGGTTTCGCCGCAGATTACATCGAACCTGTGCCGGAAGTCGTTGTCGCTCCGCCAGCTGTTGGTGGTTGGTATTTGCGTGGCGATATCGGTTATTCCGCAGCGAAATTCCGTGGCGCAACCTACACCTTGCCGGGTGGCGGTGGTTGTAACACCTGTGGTGACGGCGATTCCGAAATTCATGGCGGCAAGCTGAAAGGCTCGTTTTTGCTTGGCGGTGGTGTTGGTTATCAGGTCACTGATTATTTTCGTACCGACCTGACGCTTGACTATATGACGCGCGCTAAATTCACGAGCGATCGCGATGAAAGCAAGATGTCTGCTTTATCGCTTCTGGCTAACGCCTATGTCGATCTCGGCAATTTCGGCGGCGTTACGCCTTACGTCGGCGCCGGTATCGGTGGCACTCGCGTGAAGTGGAACGACCTCGTCGATACCACCAATGGGGGTGTTCTCTCAGGTGATGCTGACTGGCGCTTCACCTACGCACTTATGGCTGGTGCGTCTGTCGATCTGACACACAATCTCAAACTTGATGCTGGTTATCGTTTCCGCCATATCAACGGCGGCAAGATGTTTAATGGAAACTATGGCGTTGGCGACGGTTACGACAAGGGCATGAATATCCACGATGTTCGTGTGGGTCTTCGGTACATGTTTGGTGGTTAAAACACTGTAACTTGAAATAAAGCCCGAAGCGCTCCGGGCTTTTTTCATTTTATATCCTATAAGCCCGTCAAAATTGCCCATAAATTAGTAATCTGGCTATTTTTTATTTCATATCTTCCGAAATGCCCTTAGAAGGCCGCATCAGAGAGGCGTTGCCTTATAGAAGCATTTTTCGAGACTGTACGCAGTCTGAAGGGAGAGAAATGAAAGCGCTTGTAGCTTTTTCAGATTTTGTTGGCCGCTCTTTTGCTGTCTGGATTATCGTCTTCGCTGTACTTGGTTTCCTGTTGCCATCGACGTTCAGTGTTTTCGCGCCTTGGATTGTCGTGTTGCTGGGCATCATTATGTTTGGCATGGGACTTACGATTTCGACCAAGGATTTTGCGGAGGTCGCCAAACGACCGTTTGAAGTATTGATTGGTGTTTTCGCCCAATTTCTGATTATGCCGCTGCTTGCAGTTTTGCTGACGCGCATTATTCCGATGTCGCCGGAAGTGGCTGCGGGCGTAATTCTTGTTGGCTGTTGCCCGGGAGGTACCGCAAGCAATGTGATGACCTATCTTAGCAAAGGGGATGTGGCTCTTAGCGTTGCTTGTACCAGCGTGACCACTTTGTTGGCCCCGCTGGTAACGCCATTTCTGGTTTGGTTCTTTGCAAGCCAGTATTTGCCTGTTGATGCGATGAGTATGTTCATCAGCATTCTCAAAGTTATTCTCGTACCCCTTGCACTTGGTTTCATTCTGCAGAAGCTGATGCCGGGTCTTGTGAAGGCAGCCGTTCCAATGTTGCCTCTCGTTTCGGTGATCGGCATTGTTTTGATCGTCGCAGCTGTTGTTGCGGTCAATAAGGTTGCAATTGCCCAGTCTGGTGCATTGATCTTCGCGGTGGTCGTTTTGCATAACGGCTTTGGTTTGCTTTTGGGATATTTCGCCGCACGCGCTGCGGGTCTTTCTCTGGCAAAGCGCAAGGCAATTAGCATTGAGGTCGGCATGCAAAACAGTGGCCTTGGTGCAGCGCTGGCCAATGCGCATTTCTCACCCTTGGCGGCAGTTCCGAGCGCCGTTTTCAGCGTGTGGCACAATGTTTCCGGTGCGCTCATCGCAAGCTATTATGCGCGCATGAAAGAAAAACCATCCGAGAAGTAAATCCTCTGGCATTCGAATCCGCCGGTGCTATTCCGGCGGGTTTAGAGCATAAATCCTTAAACTTCAGTCGGTTTGAGGTGAAATCATGCTGTAATTTTAAAGTGTAAAAGCGATATTGGTACGTTTGTTCAAGCGCGCGGCGCTTAAAAAATAAGCCTTAGACGGTCTTGTGAAATTTTTGCTTTCCGATATTTTCATCAGCGGGCCACGCCTCCCCAACGAGGCGCGTGCTATCTGTGAGGATAGGAAACAAAATGACGACGATTGCGAAGCCGGCAGTTCGCCCGGCTAATCCTAATTTTTCTTCAGGTCCCTGTGCAAAACGCCCCGGCTGGTCGCTTCAAGCGCTCGCCGATGCGCCGCTTGGCCGTTCGCACCGCGCGAAAATCGGCAAAAACAAGCTGAAAGAAGCTATAGACCTTACCCGCGAAATTCTCGGCGTTCCGGCTGATTACCGCATTGGCATTGTGCCTGCATCCGACACGGGTGCGGTTGAAATGGCCTTGTGGTCGCTGCTCGGTGAGCGCGGCGTTGATATGGTCGCGTGGGAAAGCTTCGGCTCCGGCTGGGTCACAGACGTGATCAAGCAGCTTAAGCTGGAAGACACCCGCACTTTTGTTGCGCCTTATGGCGAGCTGGTCGATTTTTCTGAGGTTGATTTCAACCGTGACGTCGTTTTCACCTGGAACGGCACCACATCCGGCGTTCGCGTACCCAATGCCGATTTCATTCCGGCAAATCGGGAAGGCCTGACCATTTGCGATGCGACCTCGGCTGCTTTCGCGCAGCGTCTTGATTTTGCAAAGCTCGATGTTGTCACTTTCTCATGGCAGAAAGTGCTTGGCGGCGAGGGCGCACAC
Organism: Brucella sp. H1_1004; assembly: GCF_047308065.1. Taxonomy (NCBI): domain Bacteria; kingdom Pseudomonadati; phylum Pseudomonadota; class Alphaproteobacteria; order Hyphomicrobiales; family Brucellaceae; genus Brucella; species Brucella sp. H1_1004. The sequence continues at coordinate 48,806 of NZ_JAYKZA010000002.1, read as the reverse complement.
GGCATTCTCATTCTTTCCCCACGCGCTGTTGCGCGTCTGGAAAGCTATAAGCCAGCATGGCCGCTACCAAAGATTTTCCGCCTGACTTCTGGCGGCAAGCTGATCGAAGGCATCTTCGTTGGCGAAACCATCAATACGCCATCGATGCTTTGCGTTGAAGACTATCTAGATGGCTTGAGCTGGGCGCGTTCTGTCGGCGGTCTCGACGGTCTTGTCGGACGTGCGGACGCAAATTTCGCTGTGCTCAATGCCTTCATCGAGCGGACGCCATGGATCGCTAATCTGGCTCAGAAGCCTGAAACGCGCTCCAACACGTCGGTCTGCGTGACGATTGTGGACCCGGAAGTGACGGCACTTTCGGCGGATGAACAGGCGGCTTTTGCCAAGGGCATCGTCTCGGCGCTCGAAAAAGAAGGCGTTGCCTTCGACATCGGTGCGTATCGCGATGCACCTTCCGGTTTGCGTATCTGGGCGGGCGCGACGGTTGAAGCTTCTGATCTTGAAGCCCTGACTGCATGGCTCGACTGGGCCTTTGCTGCACAGAAAGCTGCTCTGAAAGCCGCTGCATAATCGCAAGCGATGTAGATAGCTGTGGCCGGAGTTGGGATGGCCATAGCCTGCTTGCCTTTCATTATCGTACAATTCGAAGGAGGCCCTTATGGCACCTCGCGTACTCGTATCCGATAAATTGTCGCCGACCGCCGTTCAGATTTTCAAAGATCGCGGTGTTGAAGTTGATTACCTTCCAGATCTTGGCAAGGACAAAGAAAAGCTACTTGAAGTCATCGACCAATATGATGGTCTGGCTATCCGTTCCGCAACCAAGGTGACGGACAAACTGATTGCTGCAGCAAAGAAGCTCAAGGTCATTGGTCGCGCCGGAATTGGCGTGGACAATGTCGATATTCCGGCGGCGTCGCGCCGCGGTATCATTGTGATGAATACGCCTTTCGGCAATTCGATCACCACTGCAGAACATGCAATTGCACTGATGTTTGCAGTTGCGCGTCAGCTCCCCGAAGCTGACGTTTCCACGCGTGCTGGCAAGTGGGAAAAGAACCGCTTCATGGGCGTGGAAATTACCGGCAAGACGCTTGGTGTGGTTGGCTGCGGCAATATCGGTGCTGTGGTTGCAGCGCGCGGTATTGGTCTCAAGATGCACGTTGTTGCGTTCGATCCGTTTCTTTCTGAAGCGCGCGCGCAGGAGCTTGGCGTTGAAAAGCTGGAGCTTGATGAACTTCTGGCCCGTGCCGATTTCATCACGCTGCATACGCCACTGACCGACAAGACACGTGGCATCATCAATGCCGATGCACTGGCTAAGACGAAGCCGGGTGTTCGCATTATCAACTGCGCACGCGGTGGCCTGATCGTTGAAAAAGATCTGGTTGAGGCGCTGAAATCCGGTCATGTTGCTGGTGCGGGTATCGATGTTTTCGAAACCGAGCCTGCGACAGAGAACGAGCTGTTCAATCTGCCCAACGTGGTATGCACACCGCATCTTGGTGCTTCTACGTCAGAAGCGCAGGAAAATGTTGCCATTCAGGTAGCCGAGCAAATGTCGGATTATCTGGTCAAGGGTGCCGTTTCCAACGCGATCAATATGCCGTCGATCACTGCAGAGGAGGCGCCGCGTCTCAAGCCATTCGTCAAGCTCGCAGAAGTTCTGGGTGCCTTTGTCGGTCAGGTGACGGACGAGCCAATTCAGGAAGTCGAAGTGCTTTTTGACGGCTCCACAGCTGGCATGAACACACGCGCTCTGGTCAGTGCAGCTCTTGCCGGTCTGATCCGTCCGCAGGTTGCTGACGTAAACATGGTTTCTGCACCGATCATGGTGAAGGAACGTGGAATCATCGTTTCTGAAATCAAGCGCGACAAGTCGGGTATCTTCGACGGCTATATCAAGCTGACCGTGAAGACCACTGAACGTGAACGCTCGATTGCAGGAACGTGCTTCTCTGACGGCAAGGCCCGCTTTATCCAGATCAAAGGAATCAACCTAGATGCGGAAGTTGGACCGCACATGCTTTATGTCACCAATGTTGATATTCCGGGCATGATTGGTCTGCTTGGAACGATCTGCGGTAAGCATGATATCAACATCGCAAACTTCGCTCTCGGACGTGATCATCCGGGCGGTGATGCCATTGCGATGCTCTACGTCGACGACAGAATTCCACAGGCAGCACTTGACGAACTGATTGCACAAGAGGCAATCAAGGCGGCAAGACCTTTGGAATTTAACGTCGAGGAAGCTTAAACGATATGAATGACGGGATTGAGCAGGCTGAATGGCGGCGGATGCAGGCACAGGATTTTGCAGGCGTTACGACTGTCGCCAACATTGTTCATCCCGACTTCTTCGAAGATGAGGCGGTCTTTCGGGACCGCTTCAACATCTACCCAGCCGGTTGTTTTGTGCTGGCAAAGGGCAGTGAAATCGTCGGCTATGGCATCAGTCATCCATGGAAACTCGATTCGGTTCCCGCACTGAATTCCGTTCTTGGCGAACTGCCAAAAGACATCAGCACCTATTATATCCACGACATTGCACTCTTGCCGGAAGTACGTTCAGGCGGGCAGGCGTCGCGCGTTGTTGAGCTGATGGGCGCTCAGGCAGAGCGTGATGGTTTTGCGACCATGGCACTTGTTGCGGTGAATGGCTCGCACGGTTTTTGGGAGAAAAAGGGCTTCGTTACCCGCGATGTGCCAGCACTCGAAGACAAGCTGAAAGGCTATTCGGATGAGGCACTCTATATGGTTCGTGCGGGATAAAAGGTGTTTACCGCTTAATCTCCATATTCTTCACACCGCTTAGCCATGGTTTTCCACGTTTTGCGAGCCGTTTTCCTACGTTTTCGTGAAAATATTCACATTTTCTGCATGAAAGAGTCGCGCAAGCGGGATTGAGTCTGTATAGAGACGAGGGATCAGCACCTCGCGTTTCATTGACGGGGTTTGCTTGCGATCCTTGGGTTATATTGACGGCTGAGATGCCGTACCGAGGAGTTTTCTCAATGGCGAATGTAGTTGTCGTCGGGTCGCAATGGGGCGACGAAGGCAAGGGAAAGATCGTGGACTGGTTGTCCGAGCGCGCCGATGTGATTGTGCGCTATCAGGGCGGTCATAACGCGGGTCATACGCTTGTCATCGATGGCGTCAGCTACAAGCTTTCGCTTCTGCCATCCGGCCTTGTACGCGGCAAACTGAGCGTGATCGGCAATGGTGTTGTGGTTGACCCGCATCATTTTGTCATGGAAGTCGAAAAGCTGCGCGGCCAGGGCATCGAAATCACCCCTGAAGTTCTGCGTATTGCAGAAAACGCACCGCTTATTCTGTCCGTTCATCGCGAACTGGATGCGATGCGTGAAGGCGCTACGGAAGGCCTCAAGATCGGCACCACCAAGCGTGGTATCGGCCCTGCATACGAAGACAAGGTTGGCCGTCGCGCGATCCGGGTCATCGATCTGACCGAGCCGGACACGTTAGAGCCAAAGGTTGAGCGCCTGCTTGCGCATCACAATCTGCTGCGTCGTGGCATGGGCCTCGAAGAAATCGCGGTTGCGACCATTCTTGAAGAGCTGACCTCGGTTGCAGACAAGATCCTTCCTTATATCGATCAGGTCTGGCGCGTTCTCGACGAACGTCGCAAGGCTGGTGACCGCATTCTTTTCGAAGGTGCGCAGGGCGCGTTGCTTGATAACGACCACGGTACCTATCCGTTCGTCACTTCATCCAATACTGTTGCCGGTCAGGCTGCTGCCGGTTCGGGCCTTGGTCCGACAGCAATCGGTTATGTTCTTGGTATCACCAAGGCTTACACCACCCGCGTTGGTGAAGGTCCGTTCCCGACCGAACTCAATGACGAGATTGGCGAATTCCTCGGCACCAAGGGCCATGAATTTGGCGTGGTGACAGGTCGCAAGCGTCGTTGTGGCTGGTTCGATGCGGTTATCGTTCGTCAGACGGTTCGCACGTCGGGCATTACCGGTATTGCACTGACCAAACTTGATGTTCTCGACGGTCTTGAAGAAATCAAGATCTGCGTCGCTTATGAGCTTGATGGAAAGCGCATCGACTATCTGCCATCCTCGATGGGTGCGCAGGCCCGCGTGAAGCCGATTTATGAAACACTTCCGGGCTGGTCGGAAACGACTGCCGGTGCACGTTCGTGGAACGATCTTCCAGCACAGGCTGTGAAATATGTTCGCCACATCGAAGAGCTGATCGGCGCGCCGGTATCGATGCTCTCGACGAGCCCGGAACGCGAAGACACCATCCTCGTGACTGATCCATTTCAGGATTAGTCGTTCGGAACTTTGCGTTCTGTAAAGAACAAGCCCGGTTTGCCTTTATGGCTGACCGGGTATTTTTTTTAAGGTTTTTTCGCGATCATTTTGAAAGGGTTAGAGCGCATTTCGATCTGATTGCATCACATCGGCGCTCAAATTTTGTATTTTAGTACGCATCTTTTCCGAAAACCGCTTCACACTTTTCGGGATGCGTTCACTTAATCGTTGCCGCAACCTTTGCTTTCTAACGATTATTGTGATTATTGAGGTATTTACTGCATTTCGAACGCGCGGAAACTGGGTAAGACGATGGCTGATTTTGTAGCGGTTCTGAAAAAGACAATCGATGCACAGGCGGATAAGTCGCCTGAACTGCGGCAGCGTGTCTATGCAAAGGCGCGCGCGACGATTGAACAGAAGCTTGTGACAGCAAATGCTTCGCAAGTTGTGGCAGTTCGCCAACGCAAAATACTTGAAGATGCTATCGAAGAAGTCGAAGCCTTTTATGCGCCGCCAGCTGCCGCACCTGTTGCAGAGCAGCCGTTGCATGATCCGCTTGAAGATTTTCTTGCCGAATCAAGTCAAACATCTTCGGACGAGGCGCCTTTCGTAACTGGCAATCGGTCTTATCCGGATCATGATGTCGATACCGACGAAGACGCAGCACCCGTGCAGGCGCGTCGTCAGGATGAGTGGTCAGCAGAGCGCGAACAGGATCGCACGGAAGACAAGCCTGCTTATGCACGCCGCGGTGAATATACTGACCCTGTACGTTTTAAAGAAAAGCGTTCTTACAAGGGCCTCATCATCGGTCTGATTGCTGTGCTTGTTTTAGGTGGTGCCGGTTACGGCGTCTTGGCGAACAAAGACAAGCTGCAGGAACTGGCCTCAAGTCTTGGTCGCAGCGATGCACCAGCAAGTGGTGATACGGGAACAACGCAGCCAGAAGCCGGGCAGACCGCAGGTTCTGAACAGCCGCAGACTGGCCAGCCAGCGGCGCCGTCTCAAGAACAGAAAATGACGCAGCGTCTGATGGAAGATGGCAGCGAGAAAGACGAAGGTCCAGCGGGCGGTCAGGCAGGTCTTGGCGAAGGCAAGTCAATGGCGGCTTCAACGCCGGGTGCGGAACAGACCAATACGCAAAGCCAACCACAGGCCCAGCAAGCTGTTGCCGTTGGCCAGCAAGCGCTTCTTTATGAAGAGCGCGGTGGTACGGAAACTGGCTCGGTTGAGCGTGGAACAGTTGTCTGGTCGGAAATACAGGAAAGCCCGGGCGAAGGTGAACCTGCTGCCCCGGCAATTCGTGGCACGATCACGATGCCTGACACCAAAGCCGAGCTTAAACTAACCATTCGCAAGAACACGGATCAGTCCATTCCTGCCAGTCATTTGATTGAAATGGTATTCACTCTACCAGATGATTTTCCGGGCGGCGCGATCGATAATGTTCAGCGCATCACGTTCAAAGATACGGAACAGGCTGCGGGCAATCCATTGATCGCTGTGCCATCAAAGATTGCCGATAATTTCTTCATTATCTGGCTCAATGATGCGACGACAGCGCAGGACACCAATTTGTCACTGATGCGCCGTTTGCAGTGGATCGATATTCCGATCTCATACCGCAATGGTCGCCGTGCTCTGATCAGTCTTGAAAAGGGTGTTCCGGGCGAGAAGGTGTTTAACGACGTGTTGGGTGCAGGTTAATCATAAAATAAAAAGGCCGCTTTGCGCGGCCTTTTTTATTACCGGCAATCACGCCGGATTATTTCTTTTCAGAGAACGCCTTGATGGCTTTTGCAACTTCAGAAGCCGCAGTTTCGGCAGTATCAAAGCCATTCAGCTCGACCGTCTTACGGCCTTCTGGAAGCTGCTTGTAGACGCGGAAGAAGGCTTCAAGGCGCTGCTGCTCAATCTTTGGCAGGTCAGAAAGTTCTTTGATGTTGTCATAGGTCGGGTCGATTTTTGAGGTTGGTACAGCAACGATCTTGTCGTCCTGCTCGCCACCGTCAATCATCTTCAAAACGCCGATTGGGCGAACCTTGATGATCGCACCTGGCACGATTGGCTCACGGGTATAAACGAGCGCATCAAGCGGATCGCCATCGCCCGCGAGCGTGCTGGTGATCGAGCCGTAATTGGCAGGGTAGACAACCGGCATCGACTGATAGCGATCCACGATGATGTGGCCGGTCTTGTCGTTGATTTCGTATTTGGTGAAGCTGCCCTGTGGAATTTCAATGGCAGTGAAGAATTCTTTTCCGTCCTGCTCTTTCTGCGGGTAGTCGAGATAAGAGACATATTCAGACGCAGATACAGCAGTGGCGGCAGTAAGAGCGAGCGTTGCAGCAAGCAGGAGCTTTTTCATAGCATGACCTTTAAGGCTTCGGTGAAATACGACCTGTTGCCTAAAGACATTGCATTACAGATATTTGACGGTTATTTATCAGTTGGATGACACATAACGAAACTGCCGCAAATGGTTCCCCAATCGCGGCAGTAGAATGGAATCTAAATTAGCAGGATTATGCGTTGGCTTCCTCGACATGGGGCAATGCCTTATGCTGTTTGAAAGCTGCTGCCTTGACTGCAGCCTGTACCTTTTCGAAGGCACGGACTTCAATCTGGCGTACACGTTCACGGCTGATACCAAACTCACCGGAAAGATCTTCCAGTGTCATCGGGTCTTCCGAGAGGCGGCGCGCTTCGAAGATACGGCGTTCGCGTTCATTGAGCGAATCCATTGCCTGTTCGAGCAGCGAGCGGCGGCTTTCCAGCTCATCCTGTTCAATCAGAACCTGTTCCTGACTGCTGCTGTCATCGACAAGCCAGTCCTGCCATTCGCCTGATTCACCTTCGGCTGCACGCAGTGGTGCATTCAGCGAAGCATCACCGGACAGACGGCGGTTCATGGAAACCACTTCGTCTTCGCTCACCTTCAACTTGGTCGCGATCTGTTTGACCTGATCTGGGTTGAGGTCGCCATCATCAAGCGCCTGAATTTTGCTCTTCATCTTGCGGAGATTGAAGAACAGGCGTTTCTGATTGGCCGTGGTGCCCATCTTCACAAGGCTCCACGAGCGCAGGATATATTCCTGGATTGAAGCTTTGATCCACCACATTGCATATGTGGCAAGGCGGAAGCCGCGTTCTGGTTCAAAGCGCTTGACCGCCTGCATCAAGCCGACATTGCCTTCGGAGATAACTTCACCAATTGGCAAGCCATAGCCGCGATAACCCATGGCAATCTTTGCTACGAGGCGGAGATGGCTGGTCACCAGCTTATGTGCGGCTTTCGGATCGCTATGTTCATGATAACGCTTCGCCAGCATATATTCTTCCTGCGGCTGAAGCATTGGAAAACGGCGGATTTCTTCCATATAACGGGTTAGGCCACCGTCACCGGATGTAATGCTTGGAAGACTAGTACGGGCCATTAAGCACCCTCCTTTATAGTTTCAGGTTCCCGTCTGGCAAACCTGTCGCGCTGGCTGCCTCCTGCACTTCCCTCGCGAACTTACATATATAGGCATGATTTTGGCGAAAACACGATCTCTAACCTCATGAAACAATGTGTCACTAGAATGTGAACACTTGTCATTCCTGAGAGGCCACCACCATTTTGGTTGAAGCCTTGTTTTGAGACCCCGTTTTCGCCCTCAAGGCATAATCTTTACAGACTTAATCTGGCGTTCTGAAACTGTGAGAACTTACAGCGTTATGTAGAGTGCTTGCGGAAATTTTCCAGAAGCGTCTCCATATCTTCCGGCAGATCGGCCTCAAAGCGCATGATTTCGTCGGTCGTTGGATGCGTGAATGCCAGAAGCCAGGCGTGAAGCGCCTGACGCTGAAAACTGTTCACGGCATTTTTCAATGGCTCTGGCAGCTTGTTGGCCTTGGTCTTATAAGCGCCGCCATAATCCATGTCCCCGACAAGCGGATGACCGATATGGGCCATGTGAACGCGAATCTGATGGGTGCGACCTGTTTCAAGGCGGCATTCGACCAGAGACGCAAGTGATGTGGCGTCTTCTTGCGGTGCGAATTTCTCGATGGTCGAATAATGCGTGATGGCGTGGCGTGCGTCTTCGCGGTCTTCTTTGACAACGGCTTGCTTGGTGCGATCACGGTGCGAGCGGCCAAGATAGGCGTCGATATAACCTTGTGGACGTTCGGTCATACCCCAAACAAGTGCTTTGTAGGCGCGTTCGAGATCGCCGGTGCGTCCATGATCGGCGAACTGGTCGCTCAAGTGGCGATGGGAATGGTCGTTCTTGGCCACAACCATGACGCCGCTGGTGTCTTTATCCAGACGATGAACAATGCCCGGACGACGCACGCCGCCGATGCCTGACAAGCTATCGCCACAATGATAGATAAGAGCATTCACCAGCGTTCCCGTCCAGTTGCCGTTGCCCGGATGGACAACCAGGCCAGCAGGCTTGTTGATGACGATGAGATCATCGTCTTCATAGAGAATATCCAGTGGGATGTTCTCGCCTTGTGGGTCGGCAGGTTCAGGCTCTGGCAGCACGACGGTAATCTTCATGCCTTCGCGCAGCTTTTGCTTCGCGCCACTGGCGGGAACATCATCGATGGTCACATGACCATCAGCAATCAGGGACTGGACGCGACTGCGGGAGAGTTCCGGCCCCAATGCTGCGGCCAGCCACTGGTCTAATCTTTTACCCGCAGCGTCTAGGTCGGCAATTAGTTCTTTCAATTGTCTCTTCCCTTCGTTATCACGCGCCCACGCGGGAGCATGAACCGGAGTCATTTAATGCAGGATCCACACTATCCGAAATATCAGAATCATCAGGATTCTGGATATCAGGACTATCAGCAGGGCTATTACCCGGACCAACAACAACCGGAACCCCCGCTTGATCCAGCGATGGAGAAAGTCCGTCGTAAGATGGTGCGGCTGCTTGCAGTTTCCATCGGTGTTATGTTGATTGGTCTTATGGCTGTGCTTGTCGCCGTTGTCTACAAGATCAATCGCGCACCGGATACTTCCGAGACAGAAGTTGCGCGTTCAGACATTCCGGGACAGGTGGCGACGCCGATTAAGCCGGAACCGCCGAAGCTGATCGAGTCGCAGATCGATTTGACACCGGGCACGCGTCTTTTGTCGCAGAGCCTGTCTGGCGATCAGCTTTCGCTTGAAACACTTTTGCCCGATGGTGGCACGGAACTCATCATTTATGATTACCGTGAATCGCGCATTCTTGGGCGTATCAAGCTCGGTAACGTCGAATAGTTTTGGATGCGGGCGGCAGATTTGCCGCCCTTTTCATTGCGTGCTGCGGGTCTTATATTAGCAAATACTGCTTGCGCCCATCGTCTAGCGGTCAGGACGGCGCCCTCTCACGGCGCAAACAGGGGTTCGATTCCCCTTGGGCGTACCAGTGAATTGATGGCTCCTTTGGAGGCAGCTTAATTGCAGTGCCAGCGACCCGTTAAGTCCGGGCAACATTTAACCTGCTGCCCATCCCAATAATGATACTCACAATCGTCATTAAACGGCAATTCGTCTCCGATTGCTGCTAGGCTAATATTGGTTACACTTATTATACTGGATAAAAAAGTTAGAAACAGAATTACCTTTTTCATGCGATATCAAATTCAAGCTTTCTGTGTTTAATAGCTGTCCAGATAGTTCAGGCCCCGCAAATGTGCGGTTCTCATTATTTGTCGTCAACAACCATTTTATTAGAAACATATATTCCAGATAGCAAAAATTGCAGTGCAGTATACAGCGCAATCAAGTGCATTCCGCCCACTGGTAACGCATGCTATGTTGTTTTGTGGTTTTGTTTTGACTGCATTTTCGGCTGCTGCGAACTGTACAGAAGAAATGCTAAAGGTTCCAATTATCGTTGCCAATATAACAACTCTACGCATGTTAATATCCTCACATTTCAATATTAAAGCGCTATGTTGATATCAGAAGTCGCTTATTTCAATTCCAATTTTGTGGATAATATCTAAGGTGACTTACTTTCGACGGGTCCTTTATGGCGCCCTCGAAAAGGTTTAGACATTCCTGATTGAACTGAGAAAGCATGGAATGATAGCGGCTTATATCGGATCTGCTTTACTCAGTGCTGGCGTTTATCTCACTTTGAGGTGTACGGCGCGAAAAAAGGGCCTGTTGATCGGCATAAGTATCTTCCTGGTGTTGTGTGCGGCCTTTACTGTGTGGTTTATCAACACAGGTGGCTATTATGGCGTCATCGGTACAAATGGCATTGATCCGGATTGGGCGCGCAAATAAAGTGGCGGTGAAAACATAGTTTTCATGTTGTTTTGCTATCCCAATTCCGCCGATAGAAATATCTCATTAATTGACGAATAGGTGTCCATGATGTCCCGCTTCACACATGTACTTGCGGCGCTGACCGCAGCAACTGCGTTAATGACGGCTGAAGTTCAGGCCTGTACCCGGATTGTTTATCATGGAGAGCAAGGGCGCGTGCTCACGGGCCGAAATATGGATTTTAAGGATCCTATGGTCAGCAATTTCTGGGTCTTCCCGCGGGGGATGAAGCGCAATGGTGAAGCCGGTTCCCGCTCGAAGGAATGGACGTCGAAATATGGAAGCCTCGCTGTGTCGGGCTATGATATTTCTACTGTTGACGGCATGAATGAGGCTGGCCTCAATGCAAGCCTGCTGTGGTTGAACGCCACCCAGTTCCCAAAAGATGATGATGCAACGCCTCGCATGTCACTGGCAATATGGGCACAATTTTATCTGGATCAGTTCGCGACTGTTGCTGAGGCTGTAGAATACACCCGCAGCCAGCCATTTGATGTTGTGAGCGGTGAAGTGCCCGGTCGTCCGGGCAGTCTCGCACCGCTCCATCTGACACTGTCCGATTCTTCCGGCGATAGTGCGGTGTTGGAATGGATTGATGGCGAGCTTAAAATCCATCATGATCGTTCGTATCAGGTGGTTACGAATGATCCGCCATTTGATTTCCAGCTTGCCAATCAGAAATATTGGAGCGCCCTCAATTTGTTGAACTTTCTTCCGGGCAGTGGCCGCTCAGAGGATCGTTTCGTGCGCGCAGGGTTCTATGTCAATGCCGTGACGCAAACTGAAGATCCGAGGATCGCTGCGTCTGCAGTTTTTAGTGTTATCCGCAATGCTTCAGTGCCTTATGGAGTTAGTCTGCCTGATGCGCCCAATCTCTCGACTACAAGATGGCGCGTTGTGGCAGACCACAAGAGTCTGACATTTCACGCAGAATCGGCGACATCGCCAAATGTTTTCTGGGTCGATCTTAAGAAGCTTGATTTCTCTGAAGGAGCAAAGGTGCTGAAACTCGATCTTGGTGTGGATATGAGCCGTGTGCTTGTCGGGGAGGCTTCTGATGCCTTTGTGGAGGTGAAGCCGTTTGTTTTCCAGGCGGCAGAATAAATCGCTGGATGAGAGGCTGTGTCACTCTTTTAACGGGTTCTGATGAACCACGACCTCCCCAGGTGCACATTTTAATAAAAGGCTTGGGGAGATGTTGATCAATCCAGTTGCAAAAATTTGCAACTGGAACACCGTGCGTGCATAATCAATCTATGAGTGAATCGCACAAGAAGCCCGATTATGAGCAGGAACTGAGGCAGGCAGGCGTTCGTATTACGCGGCCTCGCAGGATTATCCTGAACATTTTGACCGAGACTGAAGATCATCCAGATGCACTGGAGATTTTCAGGCGGGCGGTGGTAATTGATAGCGGCATTTCGCTGTCAACCGTCTATCGCACGATGAAATTGCTTGAAGAGTTGGGTGCTATTCACCGTCATGCATTTGCGGGTGGGCCATCGCGCTTTGAGCAAGCAAGTGGCGCACATCATGACCATATCATTGACATGGACTCAGGCGACGTCGTTGAGTTTCGTTCGGATAAAATCGAAAAGCTGCAGGAAGAGATCGCACGCCAACTTGGCTATGAGATTGTGCATCATCGTCTCGAACTTTATTGCAAAAAAATAAAATCCTAATGGAACCAATCATCGCGACCGGCGTTTTTTGATATGAAGGTCGCAACCCGCCCCGCAAGCGACCCTCACCGTTTGCTTCGACCTCCCCGTATGAAGTGAACAGCGAGAATGCCGCGCAGAAGCCCCCGTTAAGCAGCTGGCGTTCCGCATTTTCTAAAGAAAAGCCGTTGTGACAGAAGATCGCAACGGCTTTTCTTTTGCTGGATCATTTAGCCGAGAAAAAATGGTCAGGAATCGAACTGCTCAGCGGGCACGGTCAGCGTGTAAACAGCGCCGTTGCCATCAACACGATACTCGGCTCGCCCGCCGACGGATGAGGGTACGATGCGCTGGAGAACTGCACTGCCAAAGCGGGGATCATGTTTGATCTCAGGCATGGACGGATTGGTCTCTTCCCAATGCAAGATCAGCTCTTCGTCGCCCTGATCGCTGCGCTGAACCTTAGCCGATATGACGACGCGGCCATAAGGAATAGACAGGCCACCGAAAGACGTTGCGTTGATAATTAATTCATGCAGTGCCAGGCCAACGTGCAGCGCCGCGCCGGGGAAGAGATAAGGATCATCACCCTCGATGGTCAGGCGTTCATCCGTAACATCGATGTATTTTTCGATCTGTGAATGCACGAGATCGAGGAAGAGCGCACCATGCCAATTGGAATCGGTGACGAGATCTTGCGAGTAAGAGAGAGACTGAATGCGTCCGCGAAATTTTAGCAGGAAGTCGTCAACGCTATCAGTGAAGCGCGCCGTTTGACTTGCAATGCTTTGAACGATGGCCAGTAAGTTTTTTGAGCGGTGGCTGACTTCGCGTAGCAGCGTTTTTAAGACCTGCTCGCGACGTTTCAGCTCGCTGATTTCAAGCGCTGTCGTTACGAGACCGAGTACGTTGCCATCCGAATCACGGTCGCAATCGATATGGAATTCGATCCAGCGTAACTTATCGCCATCGTTGATCGCCAGTTCGACATTTTGCGCGGTGCCAGTTTCTAAGGCGGCACGCTTTGCATGTTCCAGACGAGACATTGACGTTGAGAAAATGAAATCACAATCCCGCCCGCCGGCTTTCCACTTTTCCTGCCAGTATGGAGGGATATTTTCACCCCATATGTAAAGCAGATCAGGCGATTGATAGAGAACGCAGATATTGTTGTTTCTCACAGCGCCCAGAAGGGCGCGAAGACGGGATGCATCTGTCTCGATATTTTTGCGGGAAGAGTTAGGTGTTGTCATGAAGGCCTCAACTGCCGCCCGTTATCGAGTACAAATGATTGAAGGAATGATAAAAATATCGATTTTTGATTTATGTTGTTTTCATCAAGAAATCGAGAAATGCAAATACACGAAGAAGATTTAAACGAAAGAGTATGATCTTTAAGTTCACTATTCACGCCGTCATCGAATAGTGCGAGACGGCGTGAAGTTTTCGAAAGCCGAGCCGGATTAATTAGCCGCTCGCCCTTGATGGTCAAGCCTTGCGAACCACCGAGGCGATAAGGGAAATAACCAGCAGCGCCAGAAATACGAAGAAAAGTATTTGCGCAATCCCGGCTGATGCACCGGCGATACCACCAAATCCGAGAGCGCCTGCAACGAGAGCTACGACGAGAAATACAAGAGCGTAATAAAGCATTTTGGGTCTCCTCTGTTTTCATTGAAAGAGAAACGTCCCATCTATGCTTTTGGTTCCTCGAAATAGACAATTTGAAGGTCCAGACCTCAAAAAAATCACACTTTTTAGCGGATGACTTTTGTTTAAAGCAAGTTCCCCCTGTGAAGGCTATTCTTCGCAGAGGGATAAGCTTACGGACTACAATTGTTCTTTAAGCCGCTGCTTCGGCAGATTCTTCAAAAAACAAAGCCTGACTGATTAACGCCTTTACCATGTCTGGGTTAAATGGCTTTGTCACAAGGAAAGTCGGCTCTGGACGCTCTCCGGTCAAGAGGCGTTCTGGGAACGCTGTGATGAAAATCACCGGGATGGTGCCGTCGGTTAGAATTTCGTTGACGGCATCGATGCCGGAACTGCCATCAGCAAGCTGAATATCGGCAAGCACCATTCTTGGTCTTTGTTTGTTGTAAAGCGCGACTGCTTCGTCTTTCGTGCGCGCAATACCGACAACCTCATGACCAAGGCTCTCAACCATTTGCTCAATGTCCATCGCGATTAATGGCTCATCTTCGATGATCATGATGCGCGTTGCGACTTGCTTTGATATTTCAGTCGAGGCGGAAGCGAGGATGGAACTGAATTCTTTTTCGTTCAATTCCAGAATTTCAGCGGCTTCCCGATCATTAAAACCTTCAACTGCAACCAAGAGAAACGCCTGACGTGGCAATGGTGCGATCACGGACAAATTGCGTGCTGCCTGCTTTTCCCAAGCGAATTGGGACGAAGGCTCGGGTACCTGTACGGATGCAGTTTTATAAAGATTGCAGAACAAGCGATAGAGCGCAATCCGGTCTGTAGAACACGGCGGGAAGATGCTTATATCTGCGATCAAAGCTTCCAGCGTTGCGGCAACATACGCATCACCAGAAACCTGAGTGCCTGTAAGCGCGCGTGAAAAGCGGCGGAGATAGGGAAGATGCGGCGCGATACGCGTCGATAACGTCATGATTATATAACTCCTCGTTGCCGCAGTTTTCATTCTTTTCACATCAACCTGACGGCGCTGAAGCCATGGGGTTAATGTTAGAGAGCGCGGCATTATGGTATTTAAAACTACACTCAGTGGAAAAAGTTCCACGCAATGAACGTTATTTGTGGAACTTAATGGATGTTGATGCATTAAACCATCGAAGTAGCAGCTGGGTAATTGATAAATGGCGATGTGCCTGGATTGAATAAGAGATGACTGAAAAGAAACACCTTCATGCGAACGGGGCCGGTATCCGGCTCAACGGGCGCGTCCAGAAGGACATTTTAGGTCCGAACTGCGAGGTCGGTCTTAAATTAAAAGCGCTTTATAGCTCGATACAAGACGAGAGCATTCCAGATCGTTTTCTCGATTTGTTGGAAAAACTCGATCAGGCTGAACAGGAGAGTACGCGTGAGCACAGCACTGGTTCCGTCGGCTGAGGAGATGGCGCAGTTCAAGCGCGAGCTTCTCGCGTCTTTGCCCAGTCTGCGCGCATTTGCAGTTTCATTGATCGGGCAGCACGACCGAGCCGATGATCTTGTACAAGATACTATTATGAAAGCCTGGGCCAAACAGGAATCGTTCGAGTTGGGCACCAATATCAAGGCCTGGCTTTTTACGATTCTAAGAAATGAATTTTATACACAGATGCGCAAACGCGGTCGCGAAGTGCAAGATACGGATGGCGTATTCAGCGAGCAACTTGCTGTTCATCCCTCGCAATATGGGACGCTTGATCTGCAGGATTTTAAGGCGGCACTTGAGCAGCTTCCTGATGACCAGCGTGAAGCAATTATCCTGATTGGTGCGTCTGGTTTTGCTTATGAAGAGGCGGCGGAGATTTGCGGTTGTGCTGTCGGTACAATCAAGAGTCGCGTTAGTCGCGCCCGCACACGTTTGCAGGAAATATTGCAAATCGATGGAGAAGCGGATTACGGCCCGGATGCCAGTTCTTCCCGCGCTACGTTAAGAAGCTTCGCCTAATCACTAGGCAGGGCTACTTGAATAAAATGTTTCGCTCGTGTTTGCTTATCAAACCAGCGTCAGAAAACTGTAGTGGTTTTCGACGCTGGTTTGAAGATTCTAAACTAAGCGTATTATTTCGATCGTGGACTGACCTTTGCCATCATCATTTTCCAGCGGCCTGTTAAAACCATCCATACGACCGATAGCCGTTATCGTGTCGTTGAGCCTCGTGCTGTTGTCCGCTTTGATCACGTTGTTTTTGTCAGCGGGTGTAAACAATCAGATTGTCGATATCTCTAAAAATTTCGAACTGCGTGAGCAGGTCGGAAAAGTCATGCGTATTGCTTATAATATCGAAATGAGCCGCCGGGGCTATTTGTTGACTCTGGATGATGCCTATCTCGATCTTTATCAGCGCTCCATCGTCAATATTGATCAGACCCTAGCCGATCTCGGCGTTTTGACAAAAGACAATCCGCAGCAGGACGGTCGAATCAGAATCATAAAAGCGCTGGTTGAGCATGCACATGACGATGTGCGTCAAACAATTGATCTCGCCAAGGCTGGAAATGTTCAGGAAGCGATCAAGAAGGTGCGTAGTGATGAGGGCAAGGTCCTCATGGATCAGCTTACCGAAACCGTATCGCAATTCATCACGACAGAAGAACAGGAACTGGCTGAACGCAATAAGCATATTGACGCTATGCGCTATTGGATGACGGCGGCCTCCGTAGTGGCGCTTATTTCTGGCGCCATTCTGGCATTTTTGCTGTTTTCACGTGTCCAAAGAGTCGTTCGCGCTCTGTTTGAAGGACAATCGGTCCTGCTATCTCAAAATGAATTGCTTGAAGAGCGGGTTAGGGAGCGTACAGCGGAATTGGAACGCGAGCGCTCTATTGCGGAACGCGAACGCAAGCGCGTGGAAATATTGTTACAGGATTCCAACCATCGTATTGGCAACTCACTCGCAACAGTTTCTTCCTTGCTGGGGCTTCAACTGCGTCAAACGAGAAGCACGGAAGCGCGTGCTGCGCTTTCTGCTGCGCGCGATCGTGTTCAGACGGTTTCAACGGCGCATCGTCGGCTGCGCTTGGGCGAAGATATGGAATCGACTCGCGTTGATGAATTTCTGGAAACGGTGATCGAGGATATCCGCCATGCAATTGGCGAGGATCGCAAGATTAGCTTTCAGACAGATCTGGCCCCGCTTGATCTGAAAGCGCGTGACGTTACGACGATTGGCATTATTCTTGGTGAGCTGATCACGAACGCAATTAAGCACGCCTTCAAAGGCCAGCAGGAAGGCACAATTTCCGTCAGCTTTAAACATGACGATGAAACTGGTGTGCTGGTTTTGATTGTTGAAGACAACGGGATTGGCTTGCAGCACGACGAGGCGCTCAGCACCAAAGACCAAGCCGGCTTGGGTACGCTGGTTGTTGAGCAGCTTTGTATGCAGTTCGGTGAGAAGCCTGTTTACTCCTCTTGTGAAGGGGGGACAGGAACACGCGTTATTGTACGGCTGTCGGGGCTTAAAGAGCATGAAAAAGAAACAAACAGTGAAACATCACAATGAAAAAGCTCCCGCTGAAATTTGCGGGAGCTTTTATTTTTCAACGCTTTTTCTTGTCTGAGAGTAGGCTCACAAGCGCAATGCCTGCCAGCGGCAAAGCGACAGCCAGTATAGGACGTTTTAGAATAGAAGGAACCGTTGCGATTGCAGCGGTAGCCACCAAAGCGGACTTATCAGCTTCAATGCGTTGTTTGCGTCTTTTCTCCTCTGCTGCGGCCTGAATTTTCAAGACAGCCAAAATAAGCAGAGCAATAATAAGCGAAAGCCCAGCAAGAATGAGGGCTGCAATTGGACCACCATAATTCTCGGCGAGAGCCAGAAAAGCTGCGACACACAGAAATACCACTGCAATCAGACCGAAGATTGCAATCGCCGTCCCGAAAATGGCTGCTCTTTTTGCTCGCCCGGTGAGGAGTTTAATCTCATCACCGGCGAGCGTTGCCACGACTGGTGCTAATAGCTTCAGCATGACAAAATTTAGCGACGTGAGAGAAGGGCGAGGAGATAGCCCACGCCAACTGCAGTCGCGAGCGAAGCGATGGGTCGTGCACGCACTGTTTCTGTCAGTTGTACTTCAACGTCTTGTGCCTTGTTTTTCAAGTCACCAACAACGTCTTCGCTCTGAATATAGGCGCTCTTGTAGGTCTCTTTTGCGGTGCGCTTTGCATCGCGTACTGTTTGCGAGCCGAGATTGGTAAGCGTGGCCGCAATTGCAGCAATATCTTCCTTAAGTTGCTCGACCTGCGCCTGAAGGTCGTCCGTTGTCGAATCCGTCAGTGCGTCTTCGATTTTTTCTTCGATCTTCCGCGTGCTAGTTGTTCCGCGCGCCATGGCAGGCCTCCTGTTCGATCACTGATCTTGGATTTTAAAGTTCGACCAGTATAACGTTTATTGAGGCCCAATGGTTGCATGCAAACCAGTATATCGGCAACACAATGTGTCATGAACCGTCTGGCATGGTAAATGCGCCGGTGATGACCGTTGTCTTAAAGCTGTGTTCTCAGAGCGTGTCGCACTTATTCGTATTCACGGCGCTCGCGCTGAGTCCCCGTTCTTACGCATGCCGGTATCGGAAAACCGGTTCCCACGTTTCCGCGACATGCTTTAGGCGAAAAGCAGGTAGGCAGTTCCGATCAACACGATTGCAGCCAGTCCATAATGCGATGGTTTCAAAAGCGGTTGAGGTACAGGCAACGGGTCATCATTGCCAGCCATTGCAGTGCGTGCTGCGTTTTCGAGCGTTTGAATGTCTTTGAACATCATTGATGTGCCCTCCACAAGCCTTTTGCAAATCCGTGCATTTCAGTTGAAATATCGGTTTGTCTGTTATTGCCGTATCAGGTCTGATTTGAACTGCTTACGCAATAGCTATTTCTACGCAGTTGCTTTTTCTAAATGCCCAAAAAATAGGGAAAATGCCGTATTTGATGAAACATGACTTGCATCATCATGTTAATGAGAGTTAAGAAAAGGCCGATCAGGCGCCGGGATGGTCTGCATGGATGATCTGTCATATGCGCTTGAACCTGAACAATCAAAAGGCGATCAAAATGACTGGTTTCTGGCGAAAGAGCTTCACGGCTGCGGCGATGGGCATTGGGCTGCTGGCATTTGCAGGTTCTGCCGCTGCGCAAAGTACAGTTGAGCCTTCGACGAACAGCCCGGCGGTTACAAGTCAGGCGCCGACCCCCCCCGCACCCGCTGCTCCAGCTGAACAGCCAGCAGCGGAAACGCCGCCCGTTGGTGCGCCAGCAGGTGAACCAGCCGCGGTACAACAGACGTTACCTGAAGTGGCCCAGCCTGTAACATCGGCTGAAGCAGCGACTCCAGCTTTCGTGTTGCCACATGATCTTTCTCCTTGGGGCATGTTCATGGCGGCTGACTGGGTGGTGAAGTCGGTCATGATCGGCCTTGCGGTAGCTTCGCTTGCGACGTGGACCATATGGGTTGCCAAGTCGCTCGAACTTGCTGGTGCACGCAGTCGCGCCAAGCGTGCACTCAAAGTTATTGGCCATTCTGCGACGCTTGCTGAAGCGGTCCGTTCGCTTGATGGTGTGAAAGGTCCAGCTTCAATTCTTGTGCGTGCAGCAGAAGATGAAGTTCGCCTATCGGGACCGGCATTGTCGCGCGCGGGTGGCGATGGTCTGAAAGAACGCGTGTCCTCGCGTTTGTCACGCATCGAAGCAAAAGCCGGACGCCGTCTTTCAAAAGGCACCGGCATTCTGGCAACGATCGGTTCTGTTGCACCGTTCGTTGGCTTGTTCGGCACCGTTTGGGGTATTATGAATTCCTTCATCGGTATCAGTCAGGCGCAGACGACCAACCTTGCGGTTGTTGCTCCCGGTATTGCTGAGGCGCTGCTGGCAACGGCTATTGGTCTTGTCGCAGCTATTCCGGCGGTTGTTATCTATAACGTATTCGCACGCTCTATCACTGGCTACCGCTCACTGCTCGCTGATGCGAGTGCTGGCGTTGAGCGCCTTGTTAGCCGTGATTTCGACTTCAGGACCGCTGGTGTTTCTGAAGGCAAGTTGCACGCTGCGGAGTAAGCAAAATGGCTGGCAAAATTCGCGAAGGCGGCGGTGACGATCTGGAGCTTAATCACGAAATCAATGTGACGCCGTTCATCGACGTCATGCTGGTTCTGCTGATCATCTTCATGGTCGCGGCCCCATTGGCGACGGTTGATATCAATGTTGATCTTCCTGCGTCGACTGCAACGCCTGCACCACGCCCCGATAAGCCGATTTATGTGACGCTCAAGGACGATCTTACTGTCAGTGTGGGTAACGACACGGTTGTGCGGGAAGCCCTTGGCGCAAAGCTTGATGGTGTGTCTGAAAATAACAAGGACGCACGCGTATTTCTGCGTGCGGATAAAACTGTTGGCTATGGCGAATTGATGCGTGTGATGAACCTGTTGCGGGAAGCGGGTTATCTGAAGATTGCGCTTGTTGGGCTTGAAACCGTTGGAACCACCGATGGTGTCGCTCCAGCTCCTGCGTCTGACGCCGCACCTGCTATACAGGGAGCTCAGTGATGAACAGGCTGCCGCCCGAACATCCTCCTATCAAGAATGTGGCATCAACTGATAGCCATCATTACTCCTTTTGGCGTGATGCGGGGCGGTGGATCGGTGCGGGCGTAATTGTTCTGACGGTTCATGCTGCCGGTGCTTACGCTATCAGTATGAGCCAGGACGATGATCAGCCGGATGGTGCGCAAGTTGCAGCCATGGTTGTTGAGATTGCGCTTGAGCCTGAAGCGCCGATGGAAGAGGTAGCATCAGAAGCACCCCAGCAGGAAACTGCCGTGGCGCCTGAAGAGCAGGTTGAGCCGGAACCAGTCCCAGAAGAGATCAAGGAACCCGAACCGGAGCCTGAGCCAGAACCTGTTGAGGAACCGGAAGACGTCATTCCGGATGTGGTTGAAGCTCCGAAGCCTGAAGTCGCTGTGCCGCTGCTTGTTGAGAAGCCTGAGCCGAAGGTCGAAAAACCACAGGTTGAGAAGCCGAAGGTTGAAAAGCCCAAGCCGGTAAAGAAGGTTGAAAAGCCAAAGCCCAAAAAGGCTGAGAAGGCTGCTGGAACCCGCGAAGCAAGCGCCCCGCGCATGGATGTGGATTCAGGCGCAAAGCCTGTTGCCAATCGCCGTGGGGATAACAATGCCTCTGCCGGTGTTAGTTCCAACAAATGGCAGTCCAAGCTTTATGCGCATTTGCTCCGTCGCACACGTTCTTTGCAGCGTCAGGCTGGAAGAGGTGTAAAGGGTACGGCACAGGTTGCGTTTGTGGTGGATCCATCGGGCAATATTCTGTCCGTTCGATTGGCCAGCTCATCGGGCAATCCCACGGTTGATGAACTGGCGGTGCAAGCCACGCGCAATTCATCACCGGTGCCAGCACCGCCTGCTGCAATTGCCAAACCGCGCATGCCGATTACGGTACCGATTCAGTTTAAGTAAATAAAGCAATGATTGCTTGTGTAACGAAGCAACCCTAATACCATTAGGGTTGCTTTAAATGACTTTATATTTTTAACCGTAGATGTCGCACATTGACGCGATCTTGTTCGCTCTTTTCAGTGCTTCAGTACCGATCAGGCCTGGTATGCTTGCCATACCGTAATTCCGCCAATACTCACCTTTTAACTCCGGTGTGCATGCTGGAAGCCCGTCATGTGCTTGGCTTGTGAATGTTGATAAACAAATAACTGCTGCAGCTGAAAATATTGTAATTAGTTTCATTATAATTTTCTCCTCATAACCGTATGAAAATGTAATGAAAGAATAGCGTCTAATAACCGTGGTCGCGCTGCTGTGAACGCAGAACCGAGGTGCTGAATATGCTGCATTGCGAAGTAATGGTGTCCATCTGTTGCCTTGCAGCTTCCGCGATTTCGGGATCTGAGTTCTTTGAAGCGCTAGCATAAACCCAATAAGCTATGTGCTCGTCTGTGTTGCATGAGCGCAAAGGTTCGCCAGCCTGGCATGCAATTGTGTAGAGGACTGCCGCTGAAGCTGTCGATACTATTGTGGCTAACTTCACTATAAATTCCCTCACTAATTGTCGTGTGTGACAATTAGTGAGGCTATATATTTTCACCTAGTTTAAAATTCCTATTTATTTTTAGATACTTACTGGGTGCTTATTAGGAATATCTATTCCGCTGAGAGCGCTACTGCTGGTAAGAGACGTGAAGCTTTGCGGGCCGGTAGAAACCCAAACACGAGGCCCGTTGCGAATGCGCAAGTAAATGCAAGCAGCACAGGGCCGACGCTGAAGGCCACCGCCACACCTGCGAAGGATATCAGCGTCGCTGCTCCCACACCAAGTATCACGCCAAATGCGCCGCCGATTGCAGATACGCTAAGCGCTTCGGTAATGAATTGGAGGAGGATGTCCCGCCGTCTTGCACCCGTTGCCATACGAACGCCGATCTCACGCGTGCGCTCGGTGACGCTGACCAGCATGATGTTCATCACACCGATGCCACCGACCAGAAGCGAGATTGCGGCTACGGATCCCAAAAACAGCGTGAGGGTCGATCCCATAGCAGCCGCATCGTCTCGAATAGACGACATGTTGGTTATCATCGTGTCACGCTGCTTGTGACGTTGATCTAGAAGTTCCTGAATCTGATCTTGCGTCGTATCGATCAGGTCGGCATCTTTCACCTGAACGGTGATGGTTCGGACATATTTTTGGCCGAAGAGCCGTAGGTTTCCCGTCGAGAGCGGAACCACCACCACGTCATCCTGATCGGAGCCACCGAAGCCTGCGCCCTTGGATTCCAGCGTTCCGATCACCTGAAATGGTATTTTCTTGATCAAGATATATTGACCAATTGGGTTCGAGCCGTCCGGGAACAGAGTTTTGACCACGGTCGAACCCAGCACTGCAACGGGCGCATAGGATTCCATGTCGTGTTGGGTAATAAAATCGCCGGTGGCTACCTTCCATGATTTGGCTTCTGAAAAAGCGGCGACCGTGCCATTGGCTTGCGACTGATAATCCACATTACCGCGTCTCAAAGTAACGCTGCCCGTGACTTCGGGCACGGCGGTTTTCACATTTGGCAGCTGCAGGATTGCATCGGCATCTTCAGGGACGAGCGTTGCTATGGAACCTGATCCGCGGAATCCGGGCATGGATGGACGGATCAGCACCAAATCGGTGCCCATCGCGTTGATGCGATCAAGAATCGAATTTTGTGCGCCGGTGCCGATTGCGAGCATTGTCACAACGGAACTCACGCCGATGATGATGCCGAGCAACGTCAAAACGGTGCGGAAGATATTAGCGCGTAGCGCGCGCATTGCCATTTTGACCGCTTCGGAAATGTCGGCGATATGCGCTGCATCGCTTTGCGTGATCTGCTGGAGGTTTTTGGGTGCTTCGGTGTCCGGGATTTCATGCTTGGTTGTATCGGACAGAATCTGGCCATCGCGAATTTCGATCAGCCGGTCGGCACGTTCCGCGACTTCGCGAGCGTGAGTGATGACGATGATTGTGTGACCTTGCTCGTGCATCGAGCGCAAAAGCGCCATGACATCTTCGCCGCTCTGGCTATCGAGCGCACCGGTCGGTTCGTCCGCTAGGATGATGCGGCCACCATTCATCAATGCGCGCGCTATGGAAACACGCTGCTGCTGTCCGCCGGAAAGCTGGTTGGGGCGGTGGTCCAGACGGTCACCGAGTTTGAGTGTATCGAGAAGTGCTGCCGCGCGTTCGTGACGCTCAGCAGCTGGCATGCCAGCATAGATAGCAGGAACCTCGACATTCTCAAGCGCGGTGGAGGTTGCAATGAGATTATAGCTCTGAAACACGAAGCCGAATGTGCGCCGGCGCAGACCTGCCAGCTCATCGGCATCCAATGTCGAGACATCCTCGCCATCAAGCAGATATGCACCGCCGCTTGGACTGTCGAGACAGCCCAGAATATTCATCAGTGTTGATTTGCCGGAGCCGGATGCACCCTTGATGGCAACAAACTCACCGGCATGAATGTCAAGCGTTATCCCGTGCAGAACTTCAACCGCCAGATCGCCATTGTGATAGGTCTTGCGAATATCCTGTAATCTTATGAGCGGAGTATCGGTCATGGCGCGCTCCATCAGAAGAACATACCGCCAGGTCTGCGACCACGCTGGCTGGAACTCGTAGTTCCTGATGCTGACGTAACGACGACCTTGTCTCCTTCCTCAAGACCGCTTTTGATTTCTGCCTGCACACGATTTCGCACGCCAATTTCAACGGCGCGTTCCGTTGTGCCGCCATTTTTGTCTACGACTTGTACCGTGACCTCCGGCTTACTCTCTTTGTTATTCTTTGTATTTAGTGCAGCCGTTGGAACAACGAGTACATTCTCGGCTTTGTCGAGAACGAAATAAACCTGCGCGCTCATATTGATCATAAGTTCGCCAGTCGGGTTAGGAACGTCGAACAGCGCGTAATAAAGAACAACATTATTGTCAGTTTCGGGTGTCGGTTTGATTTGACGGAGTTTACCTGTAAAGCGCTTTTCAGGCTGGCCAAGCAGGGTGAAATAAACTGGCATCCCTGGCTTTAACTTGCTGATGTCGGCTTCTGATACTTGTGCTTCTACGGTCATCACCGTAAGGTCGGCTACAGTTACAATTGTGGGCGCACTTTGCACTGCGTTCAGTGTTTCGCCTTCTTTAGAAGTCTGGTCGACGACTGTGCCAGAAATCGGGCTATATATCGTGGTATATCCGAGATCTACTTTGGCACTGGATAGCTGGGCTTCCTGCTGACGAATCTGTGCACTGAGTGCTTTTACATCGGCATCGGCCACGGCTAGTTCGGCATCGGCCTGATCAATTGTTGATTGCGATGCGTTTCGGCTTGCAAGCAGAGAGCGCTGGCGTGCAGCATTGGCTTTTTTGAGCGTGAGCTGTGCTTGTTTGCTCACAAGTTGCGCTTTGAGATTATCGAGTTGTGCGCTGGCGATTTCCATCTTTTTTTCAAAAGGCGAGGGGTCTATCTCGGCCAGAAGGTCACCCTGTTTTACAGTGTCGCCAATGTCAACTTTGACGCTTTTGAGCTGGCCTGATACCTGAGCACCAACATTGACGCTGCGTAGCGCGCTCAATGTTCCAACCGCAGTAATCGAGTTTTCGATATTTCCGCGCTCGACAGTCTCAGCGAGATAGGTGCTTTTTTGGCTGCCTGTTTCTTTGCCACTGAGGAAATACCAGCCTGCTCCCAAGGCAATGGCCGCAACAGCCAAACCGATCCACAAACGATTGCGTTTGCGTGTGGCAGTCTTTTTTCGAGCTGTGGCAAGTGAATGAGTGGATTTAAGCACCCGGTAACCCCTGAGAAATCAATTTTAAAAATAGTGTTAGGCGGATATCTATGCCTGCGCAGTCAGGAATTCATCTTAATTATTTGTCATGCGCCCAATAGTCCTAGTGTGAGGACGCTTAAGCGGTTGTTTTATGGTTTAAATGTGATTGTTGAAATGTATGAGCACAGAAGAAAAGCCGGGCGAACCCGGCTGTCTGAATTTTCTGATCTTGCTTAATCAGGCTGTCCCTGTTGAACCAAAACCGCCAGCGCCGCGTGCTGTCTGACTTACCTGCGAACGCTCTTCGATCTTTGGCTGGACGACCGGAGCGAAGACAGCCTGCGCGATACGCATGCCGCGTTCGATGCGGAAATCTTCATCGCCAAGATTAATGAGCAACACTTTCACTTCGCCGCGATAATCAGAATCGATTGTTCCCGGCGTGTTGAGGCATGTAATACCGTTCTTGAAAGCCAAGCCCGAACGCGGGCGGATCTGCACTTCATAGCCGTCCGGGATTTCAAAGATAAGGCCGGTTGGTACCAGAGTGCGACGACCTGGGAGAAGAACGATCTGACGGTCTTCGGCAACGGCTGCACGAAGATCCATACCAGCGGAGCCGGATGTTTCATAAGCGGGGAGTTCAAGGCCTTCCGCATGTTCAAGGCGAATAATGCCGAGCGTTGGTGCTGTCATGAGGGGGCCTTTCCTACGTGAAGTTAAATTGGCGACGCTCATACGTGAAAACACATCAAAGGTGTACCGCCTATTTTGAGTTTTGCAATGATACTGCGGCACAGGATCATGCTTTTACACCATGAGTTACCCTTAAGTGGCGAATTAATCGCGCTCTAATGGCACGGCAGTGGTTTCCTTGATCTCCTCCATGACGAAAGACGCTGATACATCCGATAAGGGCACGCTTGCAATCAATCGCTGATAGAGTCGGTCATAAGCTTTCACGTCGGAAACGCGTGCTTTGAGCACATAGTCAAGATCGCCAGTCATGCGGTAAACGCCAACAATCTCTGGAAAGCGGCCCATCGCTGAGCGAAACTTTCCCAGCCAGTCAGGGTCGTGGCTCGATGTGCGCACCAGAATGAAGACGGACAGGCCGCAACCAGCCATTTCAGCATCAATCAAAGCAACGCGCGCTTTGATGATTCCATTATCTTCCATGCGCTTGACCCGTCGCCAGCAGGCATTGCGGGAAAGGTGTACGCGCTCGGAGAGAGAATCAACGGACAAAGTGCCGTCAATTTGCAGTTCATTCAAGATTTTTCGATCAATTTCGTCTAAAGTGAGTTTCATATTGGGATGATTGTCTCATATAATGTCAATTATCAAGGATAAATTGAGATTTCATCTCGCCCGCTTTTGCTAAAATGATTTTCCAGAAAGGCGCGATTGCGCTGGATAAACGGGAACAAATTGCTCATCGACGGGAGTATTTCCAATGACCACTCGCATCACACGCCTCTTTACTGAACATCCAGAGTCAGTCGACGAAACCTATTTTCAGCATATGGCCTTTGCTGGTCGTTTTTCATTCAAGCTTTTTTGTGCAGCATTCGCTGCACTCATTCATGCAATTTTGCCATTTTTGTTCGAGAAGACTGCGAGCACAATTGTTCGCCAGCTTTATGAGCGGACTCATAACCGGGGCCGGTAAACACCGGATCGAAAATGTGTCGTTGGGCCGCCTATCTCGGACCTGAAACCTATCTGGAAGACATTATCTCGTCTCCCTGTCATTCTCTCGTGGCGCAAAGCCACGATGCACATGAAGCCAAAACGCGGACCAATGGCGATGGTTTCGGCGTCGCCTGGTATGGCAATCGGAGCGAGCCGGGGCTTTACCGCGATATTCTGCCCGCCTGGTCGGATCAGAACTTACACAGTCTTGCGCGGCAGATCCGGTCGCGCCTTTTTCTAGCTCATGTCCGCGCCTCGACCGGCGGTTTGACAAGTCGTTCCAACTGCCATCCGTTTGTCTCCGGGCGCTGGAGTTTCATGCATAACGGACAGATCGGTAATTTTGACCGGGTGCGACGGAGGCTTGAAGGCCATCTGAGCGACGACATTTATCGTCAGAAACATGGCGCAACAGATTCGGAGCTGATCTTTCTGCTCATGCTCGAATTTGGTCTTGAAAGCGATCCGGTGCTGGCTATGAAGCGGATGGTCGGAACAATCGTGGAAGAGGCCATAGGTGCGGGAGTGCCACCATTCTTGCGGCTGACAGCAGCTTTTTCCGATGGCAATCAGCTATATGCAATCCGTTATGCCACCGATGCATTTGCGCCGACGCTTTATACAGCGACGCTCGGCAGTGTATCCGGCATCTGTGTTGTATCCGAGCCGCTTGACGGTGAGGCTGCAAACTGGATGGCTGTGCCAGCAAACAGTTTCGTCACTGTTTCCCGGCA
Source organism: Brucella sp. H1_1004 (assembly GCF_047308065.1). NCBI lineage: Bacteria > Pseudomonadati > Pseudomonadota > Alphaproteobacteria > Hyphomicrobiales > Brucellaceae > Brucella > Brucella sp. H1_1004. The sequence goes on along the minus strand of NZ_JAYKZA010000002.1, from coordinate 21,096 downwards.
TGGCCGCATTTCCATCGATGATTTTGCTGGTCCTGTTTCCTTGTCGCAGGATGCTATGTCGGTTTAAGCGCTGCCAATCAATATGCCTGCCGCAAGAACAAGCGCACCACCGAACACGACCTGAAGGGCTGCGCGGAAGAAAGGTGTTTCCATATAACGGTTCTGGATGAAGGCGATTGCCCAAAGCTCGAAGAAAACCAGAATTGCTGCGATGCTCGTTGCAGTCCAGAAATCCTTGATGAGATAAGGCAAAGTGTGGCCAAGGCCGCCCAGCGTCGTCATCACGCCACAGGAAATGCCGCGTTTGATCGGAGAGCCGCGACCTGAAAGCTTACCGTCGTCATGCACGGCTTCCGTGAACCCCATCGAAATGCCCGCGCCGACTGAAGCCGAGAGGCCCACGAGGAATGTCTGCCATGTGTCCTGTGTAGCGAAAGCAGCGGCAAAGATTGGCGCGAGGGTGGAGACGGAGCCATCCATCAATCCCGCTAGCCCAGGCTGCACGTAGGTCAGGATGAACTGCTTGCGTTCCAGCGCACGTTCTTCGTCCTGAACAGCATTGGGCGTGAGTTCATTCTCCAGCGACTCTGCTTTTGCTTCGTGCTTCTTTTCCTGTTGGGCAAGATCACCGAGAAGCTTGCGGGTCTGTGCGTCTGTAACGCGTTTTGCGGCTTCAATATAAAAGCGATAGGCCTGCTCTTCCATTTGCGCTGCTGCATCGCGCACCTTGTCGATGCCAAGCGGGCGCACCAACCAGTCCGGCTTGCGCTCGTAATAGCCGCTCACATGTTCGCGACGAATAAGCGGGATGCGATCGCCGAAACGAGCGCGATGTCGCTCAATCAATGCATCGCGGTGTTCATGCTCTTCAGCGGCCATCTGCTCAAAGATTTTCGCAGATTGTGGGAATTCGTCGCGCAGCCCATCCGCATAGGCAAGATAGATGCGCGCATCGTCTTCCTCAGACGAAATTGCGAGCGCTAGTATCTCCTGTTCGGAGAGTGAATCAAAGGGGCGACGACCATTGCTGAAGAACCGGCTGAGCATTTCTCAAATCCATAGTTTAGAATAATTCTAAAATAAGTTTTACTGGCTAAAAGTCAAGCCTTGCAGCGAAGGCATAATTGGCGCATTAAACCGCAGCCTTTAAACGAGGCTCCATATCAGGATTCCCGATCAGAAGAGAACGAATCGATGGCATCGACAAACTCCCATACAAGCATCAATCCCCGACCGCTCAACCGGCAGGATTTCCGCACCCTTGGCCTTTCGGCATTGGGTGGCGCGCTGGAGTTTTATGATTTCATCATTTTTGTATTTTTTGCGAGCGTTATCGGACATCTGTTTTTTCCGCCTGACATGCCGGACTGGCTGGTGCTGATCCAGACTTTTGGCATTTTCGCAGCTGGTTATCTGGTGCGCCCCGTGGGTGGCATTGTACTGGCGCATTTTGGCGACAAGTTTGGCCGCAAGCGCGTCTTCGCGTTCTCAGTGTTTCTGATGTCGATCTCGACATTGGCCATGGCCTGCTTGCCAACCTATGCAACGCTTGGTGTTGGCGCGCCGATCCTACTGATTATCTTCCGCATGTTGCAGGGCGCTGCCATCGGTGGTGAAGTCCCCGGCGCTTGGACCTTTGTGGCTGAACATGTCCCTGCCAATCGTGTTGGCATGGCGTGTGGTTTCCTTTGTTCCGGCCTGACGCTCGGCATCATGATCGGCTCGCTGATTGCGACCGCCATCAACTGGATTTTCACGCCGGAAGAACTTGCCGGTTACGCATGGCGCATTCCGTTCTTCATCGGTGGTATTTTCGGCCTGTTCGCCGTTTACCTGCGCCGCTGGTTGGCTGAAACGCCGATCTTCACCGAGATGAAGAACAGCCATCTTCTCAAGGACAAGCTGCCGCTCGGCACTGTTCTGCGCAACCACATGCATGGCGTTATCATTTCCGTGCTGCTGACATGGATTCTGTCGGCTGGCATCGTCGTCACCACATTGATGACTGCGACGTTCCTGCAGAAGCTTTATGGCTACACGCCTTTGCAGTCGCTTGCCGCCACAAGCTTCGGCACGCTGTTTCTGATGTTCGGAACGGTGAGTGCGGGCGCGATTGTTGATCGCATTGGCAGCGGCCGCTTCTTTGCGGTTGCAGGCATTTTCTTCGGTGTTGCGACTTTCGTGTTCTACACCTATGCGGCGGTTTCCCTGCCCGTTCTGTTCGCGCTTTATGCGGTGATGGGTCTTTCGGTGGGCATGGTTGGCGCGGTCCCTTATGTGATGGTGCGCGCATTCCCGGCGCCTGTTCGCTTTTCGGGCTTGTCGTTTTCCTACAATATTTCCTATGCGGTTTTTGGTGGACTGACGCCGGTGATCGTAACCTCGCTTCTGGCGGTCAACCCGATGGCACATGCCTGGTATCTGGTGTTCATCGCGGTTCTGACCTCTGTACTCGGCCTCTACCTGATAGCCCGCAGCGATCAGGTTGAAGGTGATATCGGTCTGACAGAGCTTTCGACCGGGACTGCCGTTCCACAGCCGAACTGATAAAAAAAAGGGCCGCAAAAGCGGCCCTTTTTCTTTGTTTAATGTGTTGCGAGCTTTGCGCTGCCCGGTTCTTTATCATGGACAGCGAAGCGGTCGATCATATCGCTGCTTGCTTCATTAAAGCCGATCACCGAAACATCGGTACCGCTGGCACGGTATTTTAGTACCACTTTGTCGAGCGCACCGACCGAGGTGATGTCCCACAGATGGGCATTGCTGACATCGATCGTTACCCTTTTTGCAGGTGATGAAAAGTCGAAAGCGGCAATGAAGTTTTGTGCCGAGGCAAAGAAGATCTGACCCTGAACGGTATAGGTGCGCTCGGTTCCATCTTCGCTCGTTGTTTCGCTCACGCGGAACATCTTTGCGACCTTTCCTGCGAAGAACACGCCGGAAAGCAGCACGCCAACCAGAACACCCTTGGCAAGATCATGCGTTGAAACCACCGTTATGACGGTTGCTAGCATGACAACGGAGGAGGATGGCGGGTTGCGGCGCAGATCGAGGATCGAGCGCCATGAGAAGGTGCCGATCGATACCATGATCATCACGGCCACCAGTGCGGCCATCGGAATGATCCGCACAAGATCGTCGAGAACGAGAATGAGAAACAGCAGGAAAGAGCCAGCAACAAAGGTTGAAAGCCTGCCGCGGCCGCCGGACGACACATTGATCACCGACTGTCCGATCATGGCGCAACCGCCCATGCCGCCAATCATGGCGGATGCGATATTGCTGGTGCCCTGACCAATACATTCCTGGTTTTTGTTGCTGTTGGTATCCGTCATGTCATCGACAATCTGGGCCGTCATCAGCGATTCAAGCAGGCCGACAGCCGCCAGCGTGATCGAGTAAGGCAGGATGATCTGCAGCGTTTCCAGCGTCAGCGGTACTTGTGGAAGCGCGAAGATCGGCAATGCGGATGGCAACTCGCCGAGATCGCCAACCGTTCGCAGATCCATGCCGCTGGTCCATGCTAGCGTGGTGAGGACTGCAATGGCAACGAGCGGCGATGGGATTGCTTTGGTTAAGCGCGGGAAGAGATAGATGATGGCGAGACCGCCTGCGATCATCCAGTAGGTCTCAACCGGAACATGAATGAGTTCCGGAAGCTGCGCCATGAAAATGAGGATAGCAAGCGCATTGACGAAGCCGGTGATGACCGAGCGCGATACAAAACGCATCAGGCGCCCGAGTTTGAGAAAGCCTGCAAAGATCTGCAGAATGCCCATCAGGATCGTGGCTGCAAAGAGATATTGCAACCCGTGTTCCTTGACGAGCGAGACCATCACCACAGCAGTTGCAGCGGTTGCAGCAGAGATCATGCCAGGACGTCCACCAGTGAAGGCGGAAACGCAGGCAATGGCGAAAGAGGCGAAGAGGCCGACCTTGGGGTCGACGCCAGCGATGACCGAAAAGCCGATGGCTTCCGGGATAAGGGCAAGTGCTACGACGATGCCGGAAAGAATATCGCCGCGAATATTGGAGAACCACTCGCGGCGGTAGGCAGCAAGACGTGTCATTGAATTTTCCGCAAATAGAAGACGGGCGTTGAGAGCCGTCCGATTCAACATGGCCGATTGTAAAAATGGGGGATGTTGTTGCGTTGTCTGGCGGATAGGCGGCCAGAAGAGCCACCCGGGCTTTCACCGGGTCCTTGCGAATACGCCTGTATAAACAAAAAAAGCGCAGCAGGGCAATGGCCCGCTGCGCTTTCTATTGCACGGTGCTGATTAGAGTATCTTTTGCATGAAGGTCAGATCAAGCCAACGTCCGAATTTCTGGCCGACCTGTTTCAGCGTGCCACTATCTTCAAAGCCTTGCGATTTGTGCAAGGCGATGGATGCGGCATTGCCTGCTTCAATGCCCGCCACCAGCACATGGACTTTACGCTCGCGTGCTTCTTCCACAAGCTCTGCCAGAAGTGCGCGTCCGATACCGCCGCCGCGCGCATCGCTTGCCACATAAACAGAGAGTTCCGATGAGTGGCGGAAGCCTTCAAACGGGCGGAAAGGGCCATAACTCGCATAGCCGACGACCTGTTCCTCGCGTTCGGCCACCAGAACCGGAAAGCCGTCGCGGTTGCGGGCTTTGAGCCATTCGCGACGGTTTTCCAGATCGACGAGCGTTTCGTTCCAGATGGCAAGCGTGTTCTCGACTGCATCATTGTAGATCGCAAGCAGAGCAGGGAGGTCAGCTTCGTTGGCAAAGCGGATGGTGAGGGTCATTTCACAGGCCTTTATAGAAAAGTGTAGTCGCGCAGGGACTTCCGTCAGGATAAAGCGCATAATCCGGGATAACGCCCACCCGCTCCCAGCCGAGATGGGTGTAAATTGCTTCCGCAGGACTGCCGGTTGCGGTGTCCAGGCAGAGAAGTGTCTTGCATCGGTTACGTGCTTCTTCTTCAACGGCTTCCATCAGCTTGCGTGCAAGACCAAGGCCGCGCGCCTTACGATGGATCAGCAGTTTTTTAAGATCGGCGCGATGCGGCTGATTGGGCATCTGTGCGAGACCAAGCTGAACCGTACCGACAATTTCGCCGTTATGTTCGGCAACCAGAAGGGCCGTGTCGCCTCGCTCTACTTCATTAAAGACGCGGTTCCAGTAAGGGATGAAGCCCTGCCATTCACATGGCGCCATGAAACCAACTGACGCGCCATCATTAACGCAATCGGTCAGGATTTCTGCCAGTGGGAGAAGCGAGGGGCCAGCGTCTTCGTAGGTAAGGACACGAATCATATTCTACTTTCAGAGATTACTGCGGCGCTCGAGCACGATTGCATAACGTGCGGTCGAGGTGCCGGGATTATGAAAGGTGATGCCATCAGCGAGCGCCATATAAAGACAGTCGCCGGTATGGAGCTGATAGGCAGTTGCTCCAACGGTGATTTCCATCTGCCCATTCAGGAGCCACAAATGCTGTGTGATGCCTGCATTGGCCGCCTGTGGTGCAAAAGTGACCTTTGCGCCTGCGGGAAATTCGACCTCGATCATGTCGATATTCGACCCCGTTGCCGGTGGCGAAACAGACCGCCGGATATAGCCCGTATCCGGATCACGCCAGACTCGTTGGCGATCATGCGTGAGCAAAGGAGAGGCGGGGGCTTCCGCATCAGCAAAGAAGGCTGAGAGCGATGTGCCGAGCGCTGCACAAATGCGCGCCAGAAGCTGTGCGGTTGGGCTGGTTTCGCCACGCTCGATCCGCGAGATCATGGCGCGGCTGACACCTGACGCGTCACCAAGCGCATCCAGCGTCATGCCTTGCGCAAGGCGCAGGCGGCGCAGATTTTCGCCAATGGCGTTGTCGAGATGCTCATTCATGTTTTCCATTATCTTAGAATTAATATCTATTATAATGGAGTCAAGTGATTTCGAAAACAGAAACGGCGGGATTTCTCCCGCCGCTTTCTTTCTGTCCGAATAATTCCTGATTAGCCTTGCGCTTTCAGTTCTAACCGGCGGCGGTGCAGGACTGGCTCGGTGTAACCATTTGGCTGTTCGCGGCCCTTGAAAACCAGATCGCAAGCGGCCTGAAAAGCAATCGAATTGTCGAAGTTTGCGGCCATCGGACGATAAAGCGGATCGCCTTCATTCTGCTTGTCCACGACAGCTGCCATGCGCTTCAGCGTTTCCATGACTTGCGCTTCCGAAACCACGCCATGATAGAGCCAGTTGGCGATGTGCTGTGCCGAGATACGCAGCGTTGCACGATCTTCCATCAGGCCGACATTGTTGATGTCCGGCACTTTCGAGCAGCCAACACCCTGATCAACCCAGCGCACGACATAGCCGAGGATGCCCTGTGCGTTGTTGTCGATTTCGTGCTGGATGTCTTCCGGCGTCCAGTTTGGACGCGGGGCGACCGGCACCGACAGAATATCGTCGAGCTTGGCGCGCGGGCGGCTCTTCAGCTTTTCCTGAACGCTTGCGACATCAATCTGATGATAATGTGTTGCGTGGAGCGTTGCAGCGGTTGGCGATGGCACCCAGGCGGTGTTCGCACCAGCCTTCGGATGGGCGATTTTCTGTTCCAGCATCGCAGCCATCAGGTCCGGCATGGCCCACATGCCCTTACCGATCTGCGCATGGCCGGAAAGTCCACATTCAAGACCGATATCGACATTCCACTGTTCATAAGCGCCGATCCAGGCAGCCTGCTTCATGTCGCCCTTGCGGATCATCGGGCCAGCTTCCATCGAGGTATGGATTTCGTCGCCAGTGCGGTCAAGGAAGCCGGTATTGATGAACACGACGCGTTCCTTGGCGGCGCGGATCGCTTCCTTGAGGTTAACCGTGGTGCGGCGTTCCTCATCCATGATGCCGATTTTCAGCGTGTTCGGCTTCATGCCAAGCAGCTCTTCGGTGCGGGTGAAGATTTCATTGGCGAATGCCACTTCTTCCGGCCCGTGCATCTTTGGCTTGACGATATAGACCGAGCCTTCGCGCGAATTCATGTGGCGACCATTCGCGCCAATATCATGCAGTGCGATCAGGCTGGTGAAGGCGGCATCCATGATGCCTTCCGGCACTTCATGACCTTCGGCATCAATGATCGCCGGATTGGTCATGAGGTGGCCGACATTGCGCACCAGCATCAGCGAACGGCCCTTGAGGCTAAGTTCCGAGCCATCGGCAGCCTTATAGCTGCGATCACCATTAAGGCGGCGCGTCATCTGCTTGCCGCCCTTCTCGAAGGTGTCTTCGAGCTTGCCATTCATCAGGCCGAGCCAGTTGCGGTAGACGGCAACCTTGTCTTCCGCATCGACTGCTGCAATCGAATCTTCGCAATCCTGGATCGTGCTGATCGCCGATTCCAGAACCATGTCTGCTATATGGGCCGGGTCGCTCTTGCCGATCGGGCTGTCCGCATTGATTACGATATCAACATGCATGTTGTTCTTGGCCAGCAGCACATTGGTCGGTGCCGCCGCATCGCCATTATATCCCTTGAACTGGCTCCCGTCCTTCAAGGCGGTGCCCGAACCGTCGGCTAGCGTTAAGCCGAGTTTGCCGTCCGTGACGGAAAGGCCGGTGACGTCGGCCCACTTGCCCGCATTGAGCGGTGCGCTTTCGTCGAGGAAATTCTTGGCCCATGCGATGACTTTTTCGCCGCGCTTCGGGTTGTAGCCTTTGCCTTTTTCCGCGCCATCATCTTCAGAGATAGCATCGGTGCCGTAAAGCGCGTCATAGAGCGAACCCCAGCGTGCATTGGCGGCATTGAGCGCATAGCGGGCATTCATGACCGGAACGACAAGCTGCGGTCCTGCAATATGCATGATTTCCGGATCGACATTGGCGGTCGAGACCTTGAACTCTCCGCCTTCGGGCAGGAGATAGCCGATGTCTTTCAAAAATTGCTGATAATCAGCCTGCGAATAGCCTTTGTCGCGATTATCCTTATACCAGGCATCGATCTTGGCCTGCAGGTCGTCGCGCTTTTTGAGGAGGGCGCGATTCTTCGGTGCGAGATCGCGGATGATGGCAGCGAAGCCCTTCCAGAAGGCGTCTGGTTCAACGCCAGTGCCGGGTGCTGCTTCCTTGGCCAGAAACTCCACCAGTTCAGGGGCAACGCGTAAGCCTTCTATCTCAACGTAGTTACCGGCTTTCTGAGAAACCATGGCTCTGCCTCCTTCAAAATAAACAAAATCACCGCCAGCACCCTTCAGTGCCAGCTATCATGCTGTCTTTGAACCGCTTTAGCGCGCTTTCGTCAATCGGCGTGCGGGCACATCATCTGTGACGCTGCGGCGAAAATAGTTTTTACAGCGACAGTCTTGCGCGGATATCGTCAGGCGTAAAGCCCTGTTCACGCAAGCTGCTGAGTGCTGTATCCTTGCGGCTTTTGGATAGTTTCAAACCATCATCGCCGAGTATAAGATCATGATGATGATAAAGTGGCTGCGGTAAGTCCAGAAGCTTTTGCAGAAGCCGATGCACGGATGTTGCATGAAACAGATCGCATCCGCGGACAATATGGGTGATGCCTTGCAGCGCATCATCCACCACGACGGAAAGATGATAGCTGGTGGGGGTGTCTTTGCGGGCAATCACCACGTCGCCCCATTGCGCGGGATCGGCGTTCACGCGACCGGTTTCGCCATTCGGGCCGTAGCCGCTTTCGTTCCAGAACAGCGTTTCGCCAGCCACTTCAAGCGCTTTCTCCATATTAAGCCGCCATGCATAGGGCGCACCGGAGATGATGCGCTTCGTCTGCTCTTTTTCGCTCAAGTTTCGTTCGCCCTGCGGGTATAGCGGTGTGCCGTCAGGGTCGGTGGGCCATTCCTGGCCTTTGGCATGGGCTTCGCCGATAATCTCGCGCACTTCGGTGCGGCTCAGAAAGGCGGGATAGACGAGCCCCTTGTCGGCGAGCTTGGTCAGGGCGTTGCGATATTCGCCGAAATGCTCTGACTGGCGGCGTACCGGCTGTTCCCATTCAAGCCCGAGCCAGTGGAGATCGTCGTAGATGCCCTGTTCAAGTTCCGGCGTGCAGCGGGCGGTGTCGATGTCTTCCATGCGAAGCAGAAAGCGCCCTTCGCTTGTCTGCGCCATTTGTGCATTGAGAAGGGCGGAATAGGCGTGACCAAGATGCAATTGCCCATTGGGGCTTGGAGCGAAGCGATATACTGGCTGGGTCATGATCATGTCAGTTGATTGTCATCTGACTGCATTGGTACGTTGTGCCACACTGAAATGAAAGGCCTGACGATGCGGCGGATCGATACATTGGATGATATTGAAGCCGGGCTTGAAGCACTGGGATTAGCCGACGCACGGTTGCTTGATATTCGCAGTCGGTCCCACGCTGTTCCGCTTCGAAGATCTGAGCCGGGTTTTGAAAGTCTTGCCTCGATTATCGTTGCGCAACAGGTTTCAACTGCAAGCGCGGCAGCAATATGGGCGCGGTTCAAGCAGGTGATCGATCCGATGACACCGGAAGCTTATATTGCAGGCGGGGAAGACGCATGGCGTTTTGCCGGACTTTCGCGGCCAAAACAGAGAACGCTGTTTGCTTTGAGTGAAGCTTTGGCAGAAGAGGCAATCGATCTGCATGGGCTGTGCGATCTGCCTGCCGAAGAAGCGATCAAGGCGCTGACCGCTATCAAAGGAATCGGTCCATGGACGGCTGAAGTCTATCTGCTGTTTGCCGCGGGTCATCCGGATGTGTTTCCGGCTGGCGATGTGGCGTTGCAAACGGCTGTCGGTCACGCTTTTGCACATGAAACGAGACCCGATACAAAGGCGCTTCGCTTGCTTGCGGAAGACTGGTCGCCATGGCGCGGTGTGGCAGCGCGTTTATTTTGGTCATATTACGCTGCGATCAAGGGGCGGGAGGCGGCGCCGCTTCTGTAAATCTTGCGTGTTTACGGGGACATAAATGCGTTTCTGCTTCACAATGCTGTCATGTCGGGATTACATTATTCGCATCAGGTGAATGACGGCATTTCGATTCGCAGAAACTTGGTACCCTGCCTATCGCACTGCTGCCTTACAGCGGTGGGCCCGCTGTAACCATCTGTTTCTACGCATTATCCTACGCAAAACCGCTTCGCACTTTTGCTGGAAATGCTATTACAAGGTTGGAGCGTCGTAGGTTGCGCCCATGATGGACGCACGGCGCTCTCGTCAGAAGCGCAGTTCCGCATGGAAAGCCATACGCACTTTTCTTTCGGAATTGTTCTGAAGGAGGTGTGCCCTTGAATGTAGCCGTCTCTCCCCGAACGGTGTCGAGCAGTGGTTTGCCTGCTCTGGTTCTCAATGCGGATTACAGGCCGCTCAGCTATTATCCTCTGTCGCTTTGGTCATGGCAGGATGCGATCAAGGCCGTGTTTCTTGAACGCGTGCATATCGTGGCGGAATATGATCAGGTCGTATCCTCGCCAACATTTTCCATGCGTTTGCCAAGCGTGATCTGTCTCAAGGATTATGTGCAGCCGCCGCGCCATCCGGCATTTACCCGCTTCAATCTTTTTCTGCGTGATCGTTTTGAGTGTCAGTATTGCGGCTCACCGCATGATCTGACGTTTGATCACGTCACCCCGCGTTGCCATGGCGGTGCGACGACGTGGGAAAATGTGGTCGCCGCCTGTTCTCCATGCAATTTGCGCAAGGGCGGCTTGATGCCATCGCGCGCGCATATGTGGCCACGCCAGAAGCCGGTTCAACCCACGATGCATGATCTGCATAAAAACGGACGTCTTTTCCCACCCAACCATCTCCATGACAGCTGGCTCGACTTTCTTTACTGGGATGTCGAATTGGAACCTTAGTATCTGTTCCAAAAGTCGCCATGCCGGTCTGCAAATGGCAATTTGTCTGCGTTCCGATGCTCATGTACCCAAAAGTACACTCCGCTTCGGTACTCGAAAATCACCATTTTCGCCACGGCCTGCCGTTTTTTGATCAAGATACTTGAGCTCTTGCGAAGAAAGAAAAACTTCCTCAGAATTCGCTCTTACTTCCCACCTTTAGCAAAAGCGCCGTAGTAGCCAATAGCTGCAAAGAGCAGACTTGCGACGACGTTCCATCCGGCAAATGACAGGCCGAGGAAGAAGCCCGGCGCGCTGTCACATGCGGGTGGGCGGGTCGCGTTGAGATCGCCAAGCAGATTGCCTGCATCGAGTGTGATCTTCATGGTGGCTGCACTGCAATCAGCCGGACCCGGCCAATATTTAAGCTCAACGCCGGTGTGATAGATCGCAAGTGCCAGACCGAAGGTCATCAGCAGCGCGCCGATCAAAATAAGACCGCGTATCAGCACTGGAGGCAGTTTCAAGACATAGGAAATGAAGGCTGCCGCAAGAACAGGGACGCCGACATAATATGGTGTGCGCTCTTCAAGGCAGAGCTTGCACGGCATAAAGCCAGCCAGATGTTCGAAGCCCAGAGCTGTACCGACTGTCGCTGCAAGTCCGACTGTCATGATGCCTGCGGTCCAGGCCTGAATTTTGCCAACGGGTTTATTAAGGGCAAATGCCATATGAAATTTCCTGCGCCACACTGGCTTTATCAGTAGTCTAGAATTCTAGTTTGCTTCCAAGCAATTAAATTTGACTGACTTGAGGCAAAATCAAAAATGAAAATATTTAACCGCTAAGAACAGTGCAATCAGCACCACGGCGACCAGACCAGCCAGTAGGCCGAGGCGCTTTTCAATAAAGTGGCGGATCGGTTCGCCATAACGCTTCAACAGCCATGCAAGGAAGAAGAAGCGTGCACCGCGAGCGATAATTGCCGATGCAATAAATAGCCAGATATTTATGCCCGCAGCACCGGACAGAATGGTGACAACTTTGATCGGCGGCAAATGCGATAGACCGGATGTGATGAGCATCAGCAAAATCATGTCGGCGCTGGTCGTGCCACGCATCTGCTCGAATGTGTCGAGCTTACCATACATTTCAAGCACAGGTTTCGCGACCTGTTCATAGGCATGATAGCCAAGATACCAACCTGCTATACCGCCAAGCACGGAAAAGATCGTCGCCACAAGCGCATAGCGATAGGCGCGTTCAGGGCGTGCGAGCGCCATCGGAAGAAAGAGCACATCGGCGGGCACCAGAAACACTGAGCTTTCTACAAAAGCGATGAAAGCGAGCCAATATTCGGCAGACTTTCGGGCAGCAAGCGAGATCGTCCAGTCATAGAGTCGGCGCAGCATGATTTTTCCGGATTTTTATAGGTACAAACATTCGGGAATATTTGCACTCTCTATAAATAAAAAAGGTGGCACGAACAATGCGCGCCACCTCTTAATGTCGATGAAGTCTATTTTAACGCGTGTAGGCGCTGCAAATATATTTGGTTTCGAGATATTCTTCGATGCCATATTTAGAGCCTTCGCGACCGAGGCCCGACTGCTTCACGCCGCCGAAAGGTGCGACTTCGTTGGAGATCAGGCCGGTATTGTGTCCGACCATACCATATTCCAGTCCTTCGCTGACGCGGATCGCGCGGCTGAAGTTCTCCGTATAGAAGTAAGCAGCCAGACCGAAGATTGTGTCGTTGGCAGCAGCAATCACTTCTTCTTCAGTGTCGAAGGCAAAGAGCGGTGCGAGCGGTCCGAAGGTTTCTTCCTTGGCAACAAGCATATCCGAGGTAACGCCGGTTAGAATGCCCGGTTCAAAGAACAGGCCACCCAGTTCCTTGCCGCCTGCAATAAGCTTCGCACCCTTTGAAACCGCATCTTCAATATGCGATTTGACCTTAGTGATGGCTTTTTCTTCGATCATCGGGCCGATGACGACGCCCGGCTCGGTGCCGTTGCCGACTTTCAGCTCTTTCACTTTGAGCGCCAGCTTTTCAGCGAACTTGTCGTAAACGCCGCGCTGAACATAGATGCGGTTGGCGCAAACACAGGTCTGGCCGGCATTGCGATATTTTGAAAGCATGGCACCGTCTACAGCTGCATCAATGTCTGCATCATCGAACACGATGAAAGGTGCATTGCCACCAAGTTCAAGCGAGATGCGCTTGATGGTCGGGGCGCATTGCGCCATCAGCAGGCGGCCAACTTCGGTCGAGCCGGTGAAGGAAAGCTTGCGGACAATGTCATTGCTGGTGAGTTCGGCGCCGATCTCGCGGGCCTTGCCGGTCACGATCTGCAGAACGCCTGCAGGAATGCCGGCTTTTTCAGCCAGAACGCCAAGCGCAAGCGCGGTTAGCGGAGTGAGATCAGCCGGGCGGACGATCATCGTGCAGCCAGCAGCCAGTGCGGGTGCAGCTTTACGAGTGATCATTGCCGCCGGGAAGTTCCATGGCGTGATTGCAGCTGTCACACCGACTGGCTGACGGATGACGGTCAAGCGCTGGCCGGGCTGTGTTGCCGGAATTGTGTCGCCATAGACGCGTTTGGCTTCTTCTGCGAACCATTCAATGAAAGATGCAGCATAAAGAACTTCACCGCGCGCCTCGGCGAGTGGTTTGCCCTGTTCCGATGTCATGATAAGGGCAATGTCGTCTGCATTGGCGACGATCAGGTCAAACCATTTGCGAAGGATTCCGGCGCGTTCTTTGGCGGTCTTTGCAGCCCACGCCGGAAGTGCCTTGTTC
>NZ_JAYKZA010000002.1:0-2500 GCF_047308065.1 Brucella sp. H1_1004 | reverse complement strand
CACCGTCTTACTGATCCTAATCAAACTCCGAATACCGGGGAGTACTACTGGGCAGACACACGGCGGGTGCTAACGTCCGTCGTGAAGAGGGCAACAACCCTGACCACCATCTAAGGTCCCTAAGTTATGGCTAAGTGGGAAAGGATGTGAGGATCCCAAAACAACCAGGATGTTGGCTTAGAAGCAGCCATCATTTAAAGAAAGCGTAACAGCTCACTGGTCTAAATAAGGGTCTTTGCGCCGAAAATGTACCGGGGCTAAAGCCATACACCGAAGCTGTGGATGCACGTATGTGCGTGGTAGCGGAGCGTTCCGTAAGCCTGTGAAGGGACAGTCGTGAGACATCCTGGAGGTATCGGAAGTGAGAATGCTGACATGAGTAACGATAAAGGGAGTGAGAGACTCCCTCGCCGAAAGTCCAAGGGTTCCTGCTTAAAGTTAATCTGAGCAGGGTTAGCCGGCCCCTAAGGCGAGGCCGAAAGGCGTAGTCGATGGGAACCACGTTAATATTCGTGGGCCTGCAGGTAGTGACGGATTGCGTGTGTTGTCAGGTCTTATTGGATTGATCTGGCAGCGAAGCGGTTCCAGGAAATAGCTCCTGCATATAGACCGTACCCTAAACCGACACTGGTGGACTGGTAGAGAATACCAAGGCGCTTGAGAGAACTGCGTTGAAGGAACTCGGCAAAATGCACGCGTAACTTCGGAAGAAGCGTGACCCTTCTTTAGGCAACTATTGGAGGGTGGCACAGACCAGGGGGTAGCGACTGTTTACCAAAAACACAGGGCTCTGCGAAGTCGCAAGACGACGTATAGGGTCTGACGCCTGCCCGGTGCTGGAAGGTTAAGAGGAGATGTGCAAGCATTGAATTGAAGCCCCAGTAAACGGCGGCCGTAACTATAACGGTCCTAAGGTAGCGAAATTCCTTGTCGGGTAAGTTCCGACCTGCACGAATGGCGTAACGACTTCCCCGCTGTCTCCAACGCAGACTCAGTGAAATTGAATTCCCCGTGAAGATGCGGGGTTCCTGCGGTTAGACGGAAAGACCCCGTGCACCTTTACTATAGCTTTACACTGGCATTCGTGTCGACATGTGTAGGATAGGTGGTAGACTTTGAAGCCGTGGCGCCAGCCATGGTGGAGTCATCCTTGAAATACCACCCTTATCTATATGGATGTCTAACTGCGGCCCGTTATCCGGGTCCAGGACCGTGTATGGTGGGTAGTTTGACTGGGGCGGTCGCCTCCTAAAGAGTAACGGAGGCGCGCGATGGTAGGCTCAGAACGGTCGGAAATCGTTCGTCGAGTGCAATGGCATAAGCCTGCCTGACTGCAAGACTGACAAGTCGAGCAGAGACGAAAGTCGGTCATAGTGATCCGGTGGTCCCGCGTGGAAGGGCCATCGCTCAACGGATAAAAGGTACGCCGGGGATAACAGGCTGATGACCCCCAAGAGTCCATATCGACGGGGTTGTTTGGCACCTCGATGTCGACTCATCGCATCCTGGGGCTGGAGCAGGTCCCAAGGGTATGGCTGTTCGCCATTTAAAGCGGTACGTGAGTTGGGTTCAGAACGTCGTGAGACAGTTCGGTCCCTATCTGCCGTGGGTGTAGGAATATTGATAGGATCTGTCCCTAGTACGAGAGGACCGGGATGGACGTATCTCTGGTGGACCTGTTGTCGTGCCAACGGCATAGCAGGGTAGCTATATACGGACTAGATAACCGCTGAAGGCATCTAAGCGGGAAACTAACCTAAAAACGAGTATTCCCTATCAGAGCCGTGGAAGACTACCACGTTGATAGGCCGGGTGTGGAAGTGCGGCAACGCATGTAGCTTACCGGTACTAATAGCTCGATCGACTTGATCATTCTCATTTACAATATCCATCGAACAAAGTTCGATGAAAACTTTGCCCCTCACGCCTTATTCACTTCGTGAATGGCTCCGGGAGGGCGCCGGGCAACCGGCGGCACACAGTCGTGTGCTTATTGTTTATCAGCGCTCTATAAACGCGCTGAATTATCTGCACGAAAGACAACAGCTTCTCATATTTGTGTTCTTCGCCGACCTGGTGGTTATGGCGGAGCGGCTGCACCCGATCCCATTCCGAACTCGGCCGTGAAACGCTCCAGCGCCAATGGTACTTTGTCTTAAGACACGGGAGAGTAGGTCGCTGCCAGGTCTGCTAAGCACACAAATAATCAACATCTTCTCAAAAACATACAAAACAGACATTCAACGCAATAAGCGCAAAAAATACCGAATATATGATTATGTGAGAGTGGCTCGGAGCAGCCCGTTCGGTCTAAAATCGATAATCAATCGATTTTTAAACGACCTCACCTCATCAGGCCAATGCCATGAAAAAAGGCGCCTGACTTCGCTCCCGGGCCGCAATGGTTCGTAACTCATAACGCGGGGTGGAGCAGCCCGGTAGCTCGTCAGGCTCATAACCTGAAGGCCGCAGGTTCAAATCCTGCCCCCGCAACCACTGA